>JAYTNK010000414.1:0-19021 GCA_043748375.1 Cytophagales bacterium | reverse complement strand
TTATAGCAATAACAAGGCACAATCAGCAGATAATACAGTTAGACAAATTTCAGGGGTTTGTGTAATGAGTGCATCTGTGGCATCAATACCTGTTTCATGCCCCCACACACCCATGCCCTTGTGTTGTGTTGTAACGAGTGCTATATTGGCTGTATGCGTTTGCTGTGGCATACAAAAATTATCTAGTGGAATCAGCAGGTCTTTTGCTAAAATGCGTCTGTTTTCTTGTACAGAGGCGAGGCTATCGGCTGTTCTATAGCCCAAATTTAGCCCTTCCACTTCGCCCACACTTACACCGCCTTCACGCGTACTAACAAAGTGCTTGATGGCTTCAAATTGACTTAGGTTCGAAAAAAAATACATGGCATAAACAAAACGTATATACAAAATTACGCATTTATTTGAGAAATTGCGCGTTTTCTTTTTGAGTATCAGATACCATTCACAAAGGGCAAAATAGCCAATTTGCTACCCAAAAAGAAAGCGAGCTATAAATTATTTTTTTTGTACGTGTTTTGAACAAAAAAAATATATCTTTGCATAGAGTATATTTAAATAGCATTTTATCTGTGGTATGTTTAGTTTCACAAAAATATTCGTGTCTGTTCTTTTTTTGATAATGATGGCTACCGCCTTTTTATCAAGTTCGCAAGGCTGGTGGTGGTATGGTATCCGTAGTCCGCAAGTTATGAATGAATATAAAGAGGAGAATATGGCTTATATACACTTAAGAGCTTCAGGGGGCAATTTTACGCAAGGTTCTCATTTGCGCCGCAGTGGGATGGCAAGTCGCTCTTTTAGGAGTGGCTCGCGTTCGGGTAGGGGCAAATAGCTTGTATGCTGATAGTACATAATTTTAAATAAAACTATGTCCTCACCTGCCCGTTTTGGTAGGCAAGTTGTGGGTTATGTAGCACGATTTACGTCCTCGCCTGCCCATTTTAGCAGGCAAGTTGTGGGTTATGTAGCACAATTTACGCCCTTGCCTGCCCATTTTAGTAGGCAAAGGTGAGAAAAAGAATTTTCGCAAGAAGTCTATTTTGATAAGTAACCTATATAGATTAACTTTGCAAAAAATCTATAAATTTTTTCACAAATCACACGTCAATTGATGCTTTGGTTTCTGCCTACCCTTTTAAGTGCTGTAGCTATATTAATAAGCTCACAAACTACGATTGCTCACCCGCAAGCGGTTTGGTTGTGGGTATGTTTTGCTTTTATCAATTATGCAAACACAAATATTCACAAAATTTGGCTTGGTGGAAACCGCATAAAATTCTTCGATTATGCTTTAATCGCTATGATTATTCGGGGAATGATAGGCGTAGGTTGTTTAGCAGGGTTTCTTTTGGCAGATGTGCAGAACATTCGTTTGTTTACTTTCTATTTTATTTTTTTATATTTATTTTTTCTTTGTTTTGAAATTTACAACTTAGTAACTAACTTGCAGCGCGATTCTAAAACACATTGATACAATGTCCTATATATATAAAACTACTTACACTTTTTTATTCTTAATCGGGCTATTTTTTGCCTCTCAAACCGCTTTTGCACAACATAAAGAGGAAGAACACAAACACGAGCCAGAGAAATTTGACCCCGCACATTTGATTCTACATCACGTATTAGACTCACATGAATGGCATTTTATGACCATAGGCGAGCTACACATTGCTTTGCCTCTGCCTATTATCCTTTATACAGAAAAAGGATTTGATGTATTCATGTCGTATGAGTTACATCATGGCGAGAAAGGGCATTATGAAAAAGAGGGTAAAACTATTCACACGCTTAATCTTAAGCGTCCAAATGGGATAGAATATGTATTGCAAGATGAGAAATTTAATATAAAAGGTGGCGGAATGTTATACGACATTTCTATCACCAAAAACGTAGCGGCACTATTTGTAAGTGTTATCGTACTATTTTTCGTGTTTTTTGCCGTAGCCAGAGGCTATAAAAAGAACGCAGGCAAGGCACCCAGCGGTATCCAATCGTTTTTCGAACCCATTATCATGTTTATACGTGATGATATCGCCAAAGAAAATATAGGACACAAATACGAAAGATTTTTACCTTATTTGCTCACTGTATTTTTCTTTATTTGGTTCAACAACCTTTTAGGCTTGCTTCCTGGTGGCGCAAACCTTACAGGCAATATAGCCGTAACGCTTTGTTTGGCCACTTTCACTTTTCTTATTACAAATTTGAGTGGTAATAAAGGCTATTGGGGACACATTTTCGCGCCTCCAGGCGTGCCACTTCCTTTGATGCCTTTGATAATAATAATTGAGATTATAGGCATTTTTACCAAACCTTTCGCGCTTACAGTGCGTTTGTTTGCCAACATTACAGCAGGTCACATCATTATTTTGAGTTTATTAAGCCTTATTTTTATATTCCAAAGCAGTGCAGTGGGTATAGTAAGCTCCGCTTTTGCGATAGCCCTTACGTTTCTTGAACTTTTGGTAGCGTTGCTTCAGGCATACATTTTCACACTCTTAAGTGCCATGTATATTGGAAGTGCTGTAGCTGACCACCACCACGAAGAAGCGCATGGCGAAGAACACGCACACTAAGCGTTTTTAATAAGGTATGTGCAAAAAGGTAATAGCAATTTTGGAAAACCTAAAACAAATAACACAAAATGTGTCTTCAATAAACAATTCAATAATTTTTTCATCATTTTAATCTTTCTATTCTATGTTACTTAGTTTATTAACAATCTTGTTAGCCATGGATGGCGGAACAGGCTATGCAGTAATGGGTGCCGCTATTGGGGCAGGTCTTGTAGCTATCGGAGCAGGTGTGGGCATCGGTCAAATCGGTGGTCGTGCTATGGAGGCTATCGGTCGCCAACCCGAAGTTGCTGGTCGTGTACAAAGCATCGCCTTGGTTATCGCGGCTTTGATTGAAGCTATCGCTCTTTTTGGCGTAGTAATCTGTTTGTTGATCTCTTTCCGCTAAGGCTCGAAATCCAAATGACTTGGAATTATCGGCTTGCGATAGGCAAGTCGATAGTTTTTTTACTTTTTTACTTCCTTACAAAATTGATAGCTAAACTTACAACATAAAGCATGAAATATAATGCAATATGTGTGGGAAAGGGTCAGGAAACGCCAAAATATTGGGAAAGAGACTCAATGAACATCAAGGTAAAAACCCTAAAAAATTAAAGGGAAAGTACATGACGACTTTACAAAATTATGGCTATGATGTATATGATTTTAAACCATCCGAGCCTAAGCAAAATAGGAATATCAGCAAGTAAACTAAAACTATCCTCTATTAAATCTGTAACTATCCCAACAATCATTTTGATTTTATTTCTTTTAGAGCAATACTTAAACATTTATACGAATTTAGTGAATGTCTAAAAAAAGCTTTAGGTTGGTTAAAACCTCACTGATTTCAAAAATATTTAATTTTTATTACCGCATCATTAGAGCCAACTACGTAACAAATTTGAGTCCTGTGCATGCACCTTTTCATCTTTATGAATTTGGAGTGAAATCTCTCAGAGAAAATGAAGTGAAAAATGGTTACGAAACTGCCAAATATGAATGCTAACCTTGCTACACCTTTATACCCAAAATATTAGATAAATCTTTAAAGTGGTACATGAAACAAACTAATACAAGTATGCAACTTGCCATTTGGTTGCTAAAAAAATAACAGACATTATTTGAAATTTTTATCTTTACGCCTATATGTTTTTAAATATCGTTACACCCGATTTAGGGCTATTCTTTTGGCAAACAATCGTCTTCATTGTAGTATTGTTTGTGCTTTCGCGCTATGCGTGGGGACCCATTACTTCCGCCTTGAAAGAGCGCGAAAAGTCTATCTCTGATGCGTTGGGCGAAGCCGAAAAAGCGCGCCAAGAAATGTTGAAATTGCAATCAAGCAATCAAAAACTATTAGACGAAGCACGCCTTGAACGCGATAAAATGCTGAAAGCAGCACAGAAAACCGCTGATGACCTTAGAGAAGAAGCTCGCAAACGTGCTGACGCTGACGTGAAGCGTATGTTGGACGAGGCTACACGTGCCATCGAAAATGAAAAACACGCCGCTATTGGAGAAATCAAAAACCAAATTGCCACGTTGTCCATCGAAATCGCTACTAAACTTCTCAAACGCGAACTCTCTGCCCCCGAACAACAACAAGCACTCGTGGCTGACCTTATCAAAGACGTTAAACTAAACTAACCGTATGTCTGAAGTTACGATTGCCTACCGTTATACCAAACCGCTGCTGGATTTAGCCCTTGAACAAGGCGTTGCTGAAGACATTAATCGCGACATGGAATTGTTGCATGATGCTTGCGACACGTGTTTTGAGCTAAAAGCTGTTTTGCGTAGCCCTATCATAAGAGGTTACAAGAAGCACGCTATTCTCAAAGCTATTTTTGAAGGCAAAGTCCACCCACTTACGCTATCCCTTTTTGAGGTAATAGACCGTAGGAATAGGGAGGAAATTTTATATACCCTGAGCGAGGAATTTATCCGCCTTTATAAAGTGCACAAAGGTATCCAAGAGGTTACGGTTGTTGTACCTATGGCACTTACTGATGCCTCGCGTGAAAGTCTTATAGCCAAACTCACTGCTCAATTGGGCAAACAAATAGAACTCACCGAACAAATTGATGCTTCATTGATAGGTGGCATGATGATTCGAGTAGGCAATAGCCTTGTCGATAATTCTATCCGAACTGGGTTGAAACGCATGGAAATGGATTTTGCTAATAGTATTTAAAGAAGTAACTAACTTGCCTCCCTTTGCAATGAGGCTGAAACTCAAAAAATATCATGATAAAAATAAAACCCGACGAAGTATCGGCAATTTTGCGCCAGCAGTTGTCTAATTTTAAGTCTGCATCAGAACTCGAAGAAGTAGGGACTGTATTGCAAATAGGTGATGGGGTAGCGCGTATTTATGGGCTATCAAAAGCACAGTCAGGCGAGTTGGTTCAATTCGAAACAGGCTTGCGCGGACTCGTACTAAACCTTGAAGAAGATAACGTAGGTGTTGTACTCTTAGGCGATTCGGTTGGTCTGAAAGAGGGTAGCAATGTACGCCGTACAGGTGAAATCGCTTCTGTGAAAGCAGGTGAAGGCTTACTTGGGCGTGTAGTGAATACATTGGGCGACCCTATAGATGGTCTGGGTGCAATAACAGGAGAATTATTTGATATGCCTCTTGAGCGCAAAGCACCTGGTGTTATTTATCGCCAACCTGTAGCGGAGCCTTTGCAAACAGGTATCAAATCTATTGATGCCATGATTCCAATTGGACGTGGGCAACGCGAGCTTATCATTGGCGACCGCCAAACAGGTAAGACGGCTATCGCTATTGATGCTATTATCAATCAAAAAGAATTTTATGAGCGTGGCGAAACAGTTTATTGCATTTATGTAGCCATTGGGCAGAAAGAATCTACCGTAAAGCAAGTTGTATTGAAGCTCACACAAGCAGGAGCTATGCCTTACACGATTGTTGTTTCGGCTTCAGCTTCTACGCCTGCGCCTATGCAGTTTTTTGCACCGTTTACAGGCGCGGCTATAGGCGAGTATTTCCGCGATACAGGTCGCCCCGCCCTTGTAATATATGATGACCTTTCGAAACAAGCGGTAGCTTATCGCGAAGTTTCTCTTTTATTACGCCGTCCTCCAGGTCGCGAAGCATATCCTGGTGATGTATTTTATCTGCACAGTCGTTTATTAGAGCGTGCTGCAAAAATAAATGCGTCAGACGAAGTAGCACAACAAATGAACGATATCCCACCTTCTTTGCAAGGAAAAGTAAAAGGCGGCGGTTCACTTACTGCTTTACCTATTATCGAAACGCAAGCAGGGGACGTTTCAGCCTATATTCCTACCAATGTAATTTCTATTACAGATGGGCAAATATTTTTGGAAACTTCTTTGTTCAACTCTGGTATTCGTCCTGCTATCAACGTGGGTATTTCGGTATCACGTGTGGGTGGTGCAGCACAAATCAAAACCATGAAAGAGGTAGCGGGTACATTGAAACTCGACCAAGCCCAATTCCGTGAATTGGAAGCCTTCTCTAAATTTGGTTCTGACCTTGATGCTTCTACCAAACTTACGATTGACCGTGGGCGTAGAAATCTTGAAGTTTTGAAACAAGCGCAATACTCGCCTTATCCTGTTGAAGCACAAGTAGTGATGATATTCCTTTCTACTAAAGGTTATGCAGATAAAGTAGCTGTACACCGTATGAAAGAATTTGAACGCGATGTATTAGATACTATTCGTGCTACAAAGCCCGAAATATTAGTAGCTTTGCGTAGCTCACGCAAAGATATTATTGATGGTATCAAAGGCAAAGCTGTCGTACAAGAAATTGAAGATTTGAAGCAAATTGGTACTGACATTGCCAAAAATTATTTGTCGTAAGTCTTTCAATAAAAAAATTATGTAGTAAAAAACCCGTTTTCCTAATAGAAAACGGGCTTTTTATTGACTACATTTTTTACCTACAAACAAGTATTTAGTTTGTTTATTTAAAACGGTCTTAGCGATACGTTTCGTCGTCAGGTTCAGTATTTGTTTTATGCTTACTTGCGCGTTTTTCTTGGCGTGCTTGCCTACGTTCTTGGCGGCGCAACTTTCTCTCTGCTCTCTTACCGCTATCTCCCTTACAACAATCGCCGCTACAACAGGAATTACAAGTATCTTGACAACAACCTTGTGCTGCTACTTCGCAGCAAGTGCTTATGCAACTACTACAGCATTGTGGGTCGCAACAAGGCGCAACGGCAGGCAAGATGTCTGGATTGTCAAATCCTGCTTTCGTCATTTGCACCTTGCCTACCATGCCCTGCGCCTCTTCTGTGTACATACAGGCAGGCAAGTTTTTGTTGATTTTCCGCTCTACATGATGCATACTTTGTTGAAACGCTATCGCAAAGTCAGGATTAGTTTGGGGTAGGTAAGCGGCTATTTCATACTTCAATTGATTAAATGCTATTAGAAGTTTTTGATATTCTTCAGCTATAGGGGTTTTATTTTGGGCGGCATGAAGCAAAATAGGATTATATTGCTTCTTTTCTTGGTCTTTTTCTAGGTCAATCAAATGGTCAGCAATAGCTATTAACTCGCCTGCCCGCCCAAAAACTTCTTGTATCAGTGTGGTAGTTTCTGTAGAAGCGTTGGTTTTACTGCCTATTTCTCTCACTATCATACGCGATAATTCAGCCGACTGCGCTCTAATAATAGAGAAGTCTTGCTCATTTTCTTGTGTTAGTTTTGCATATTTAGTGATAATAGCTTGCGATTCAGGCTGTAGGGTAGGCAAGATTTTGACTACCTTTTTGTATAATTTATGGACTATCAATTTTTTTAGGAAGTGCGGTCTATCGGTATGGCTGTCTAAGGCTTTTATCCAAGCCAATACCACCGAAAATTGCGCGGCTGTGTCTATCGCCTCATTTGAAAAGGCAAATCTACGTACTAACAAAGCAGCAGCAGGGCATCTTGTCTTAATATCTGACAAAGTTTCATACTCATCTTGAAAGGCAGATAAGACCAAGGTAAGCTCATTGCTCAACAGCAGGCTATACGCTATATGTTGGTTTTGCTGGCGCAAAGAGGCGCAAAGAGAGCAATAAAACTCCCAATAATTTTCTTTGCTGTCTATTGAGCTACGGCAAAAAGAAGGCTTCAGATGTCCTATCATGGTTTTATATAAACTTTTGAAAATTAGTTAAATACGATATTTTAGTAGCAGATGCCATTTTTCTACTCAAAAAGAAACTAACCATAATAAATGTATTATAACAGCTAAACAATTGTAACCCTCTTTTCGTTGCCTAATAGGGAAAAAAACTGCTATGGGCATACATATATTTACGTGGATAGGAACTTTTTTAGCAACTCGTACGGTTATATAAAAAATTACTTGTATCAACAATTAAATGCTTTTTTATGAGCGATAAAACGCGTAATATCATTGGTTGGATTTTAGCAGGGCTTTTGGGCTTTGTATTCATTGGAAGTGCTATGAGCAAGTTCACCGCTTCTGCTGAATCGCTTGCGGCAATAACCAAAATTGGGCTAAATACTACCTCTTTTGCTGTCATTGGTGTTGTCGAATTGATTTCGATAACCCTATTTCTCATTCCAAGAACAGGTATTTTGGGTACTTTGCTCTTAGTTGCATACATGGGTGGTGCCATTGCCACGCATTTAGAGCATGGCGAGCCGTTTATTGCGCAAGCAGTTATCGAAGCTATTGTTTGGATAACAGCTGTAATACGTTTTCCTGAACTTACAACAAGGTTTTTTGGAAAAAAATAAACAAATTCTCGTTTGTCAATGTTCGACTTCTTGTAAAGGCATTTCTTTGTGAAACCAAAGGGCTTTTGCAAGAAGTCTTTGTGTTAAAATGAGTGCGACTTTAAACCTACAGATACGCTTTTTGTCTAAAGAAGAAAAGGCTCTGTATGCGCAAAATAATTTTATTAACTTGCCTATCTCTAATACTGACACAAGGTTATGCTCAAATTTCTTACTTCCCACCACTCATAGGTGATACTTGGGAAACCACCTCGCCTGCCTCTTTAGGCTGGTGTGATGATAAAATAAACGAACTGACTACCTATTTGAGCAACACCCAAACAAAAGCATTTCTTATTTTGAAAGATGGAAAAATTGTCGTAGAAAAATATTTTGGTACTTTTACCAAGGATAGCCTTTGGTATTGGGCTTCGGCAGGCAAGACGGTTACTTCGTTCTTGGTAGGCAAGGCACAGGAAGAAGGCTTTTTGGATATTAACAACAAAACTTCTACCTATTTGGGGACAGGATGGACAACCGCCCCGTTAGCCAAAGAAAACCTTATTACAGTTCGTCATCAACTCACGATGAGTACAGGCTTAGACGATGGCGTGCCTAATCGCGATTGCACTACACCTGCTTGCCTGCCCTACAAAGCAGACGCAGGAACACGCTGGGCTTACCATAACGCTCCTTACACTTTACTAGATAAAGTAGTTGAAAACGCTACAAACAGCACGTTTAATGCGTATTACGCCGCAAAATTAAAAAATACAATAGGCATGAAAGGCTTATTTATCAAATCAACAGACAATAATATTTTATATAGTGATGCCCGCAGTATGGCGCGGTTTGGGTTAGTGATGTTGCACAATGGTAAATGGAATACGACCAATATCATGACAAATATGACCTATTTTAATCAAATGACCACTACCTCTCAAAATATCAATCTCTCTTACGGCTATCTTTGGTGGCTGAATGGCAAGGCTTCTTTTATGGTGCCTACACTTCAAACGGTTTTTCAAGGCTCGCTTCACCCCAACGCACCCAACGAGATGTATTCAGCTATGGGGAAAAATGGACAATTATTAAATATCATACCAAGTAGCAAATTATTGGTCATTCGAATGGGCAACAATGGCGACAATTCGCCTGTCGGATTTACGTATAACGATGAAATCATGAAACAGGTAAATGCCCTACCTTGCACCGCTACTGCTGTCGAAAACACCTTAGCTACCACCATTAGAATATTCCCAAATCCTACCAAAGACTGGGTAGAAGTGCAGGGCTTGATAGGCAATGATTTTAGGATAACGCTTATCAATGTCGCAGGGGAAATATTGCATAGCACTACCACAAGCACGCACATAAACGTAAAAGATTTTGCAAAAGGCACTTATTTTATACGAATTAGGCAAGGCAAACAAGCTATCACCAAGAAAATAATGCTTGATTATTAACTAAAAAAACATTCATTATCAATTATACTTTTATTATGGCAAACAAAATTCTTAATAGCATAGGTTGGATTTTAGCAGGTTTTATAGGTTTTGTGTTTATAATGCTATATTTTGTACTTGAATTAAGTGATTTCTTTTTAAGCACTTTAGGTTTCAAGCTTTAAGGAAAACGAATAAACGTATATCAAAACACTGTTTTGCAAAAAATTAACCCGTTTTTTGGTAGGCAAGCACAACCAATTGTTATTGAGGAATGAAAATTAAATAAAGTGGCATTTTTATATTATCTTTGCGAGAGTAATTTCCGATGTTTTTATGATAGCGAGTAGTGTTATCTTTTAACTGACATTATTATTTTGCCTTTTCAAATAAAATGAATTAGATTTGCCTAAATATTCAACGATTTATCTTTTATGATAACAACGGTTCATACTTGTTCAAAACATGATAGTACTAATATTGTACATATTGCGATGGCACCATGGAAAGTTATAAACGTTTACGGCGTAAACTACCAAACACTTATTTAAATTGTCGTAGTTTTTAATTGCCTACCCAAACTACTCATACTAAAGTGGGTAAAGAAACAGGTCTAACGAACCATGTAGAACGCTTAAACAATACCACAAGGCAACGCTTTAGCCGAATGTCCAGAAAAACACTTTCTTTTTCTAAAAAACTATATATGCTTCGTTTGCATTTTAAGTTATGGGCATTATAATACAACCAAAAACTTACCAATTAGAAAACAACACTACCATTTTTTACACAAAGTATTCATTATCAACACATTAAAAAAACCATGTAGAGCGTGGAAAAAGTTTGCTTTTGCAATGTACTTGGTTGCATACATTTATAATCCATTAAATCAGATGTTCAAAATATTTTTTATTATCAGTATTTGTTTAGTAAATGTCATGCCTCTGTTTGCGCAAAGCCCACAAGCGGTTGTCTACTATCAGCAGGCTGAAACACTCTTCGAACAAGATAAAGATACAGAAGCCCTCGCATTATTACACAAAGCAATAGGCGATAGTCCTCAATATGAGCAGGCTATTTTGCTTCGGGCAAGATGTTATGTTGAAATGGAGCAGACGGAGCGGGCTATACAAGATTTTAAGGTTTTGACTCGCCTCTCTCCTAAAAACAGCTATTATTGGCTGGAGAAAGGGACTTTTTTGCAACAAATAGGCGATTATGATAATGCAGAAAACGACTACCTCGAAGCATATAACTTAGATAGTACTAAAATAGAAGTGTTAAACGCACTTGGTGAACTTTATCAAGTTACAGAGCTTTATAAAGATGCCCTAAAATTTTTGAATAAAGCCGTAGCCATAGATAGCAAAACCCACGAAACACATTATACGCGTGCTTGGGTGTATTATGAAACAAAAAGAAACGACCTTGCTCTCGCTGATATAAAGGTATGCGAAGGACTAAAGAAAGATGACGCAAATACGCTCCGCCTTAAAGCATTGTGTTTCTTAAAACAAAAAAAATATGAGGAAGTCTTCAAAATATTTGATGGTTTTGCAGATAAAAAAATAAAATTTGTAGAAGAGGATTTTTTGTATTGGGGCATGGCATATTATGACAAAGGCGATTACAAAAACGCACTCTTTTACTTAGAAGCACCCGAAACGCCTACCTTGCCCGACCTACCTTACTACATAGGCAAGGCATATTTTAAACAAGGCAATTACAAAAAATCCCTCGAAAAATTAGACTCCACATTGCTAATGCTCAAAACAAAAGATGTTGCGAGTATGGAAGGCGAATTGAGCGCGCCTGTATATTATGACCGTGCTATTGTGCATCAAAAGGTAGGCAAGGCAAAAGAAGCAAATGCGGACTTATTACAAGCATGTTATCTTACACCTGAAATAGCGGCACAAAAAGATTATGATGGTGAATCTATATCACTTTTGGGCGATGCTCTCGCATTATTGAAACCAATAAAAAATACTATAGATAGTATATGCCTAAAAGGGTATCAAGACCGCGCAGAGGCACTAGTACTTTCTGGAGATGTAAACAGAGCTTGGGCTGAAGTGAAAAAATGCGAGGATTTAGACAGCCTGCACGCCCGAAATGCATGGCTACGTGCCAAAATATATATCATTACAGGCAAATACACTGAGGGATTAAAGGAATTAAACAAATCGGAAGCCTTGCCTAAAGGCTCGTCAATAGAAGAAATAGCTTATTTACGCGCCATTGCCTACCAAGAACTTGGCGAGATGCCTAAGGCAAAACAAGCTATCGAAACTGCCATGAAACAAAACCCTCAAGCTGATATCTACAAAAGTTTATGGGCAGACATTGCATACGAGTCAAACAATTACACAGAAGCTACAGAAGCTATCAATCAGGCTATAAAATCCCAACCTCAAAATTTAGGCTATTACATACAAAGGGCTATTTATCTACAAGCAACAGCAAATTATGAGCCTGCCATCAAGGATTGCAACAAAGTAATAGAAGCCGAACCAGATAATGCAGAGGCTTACTATCAACGCGGACTTGCCTACAAAGCCACAAAAAGATATAAGGAAGCACTTGCTGACTTCCAAAAAGTACAGCAATACGCCCATAATGACGCGGAAATAAACGACTTGATACGAGATGTAACAGGCAAATAAAAGACTGTCAAATAAAAATATACCAAAATAAATGCGGAAAATTCGGTTTATTTCAATTTTTCGCACACTTTTGCAATTCACTAACCTTTTATATGTGTGAGTTTTCTTTTTGAGTAGCAGATGCCGCTCACAAAAGAAAACGCGCTTGTATTATGAACTCCATCTTTCAAAAAAATTAGAACTACCTATCACTTTTTTACTTTTACGAATATGAATCAAATTTGGCGCAAAAAACCAATCAGTGCATTCGAAGCTGATATGAAAAAAAGCGAACTCAAGCGCGTCTTGGGCAAGTGGAGCTTAACGGCTATTGGCATTGGAGCTATTATCGGGGGAGGGATTTTTGTACTTACAGGTACTGCCGCTCATTATCATGCTGGACCCGCACTCGCGTTGTCCTTCGTAGTTGCAGGCATTGCTTGTATTTTCGCAGCACTTTGTTATGCCGAATTTGCCGCCATGTTGCCTGTAGAAGGCTCGGCGTATGCGTATGCGTATGGTACGGTAGGCGAGTTGTTTGCTTGGATTATTGGCTGGGGACTTATCCTCGAATATGCTATGGGTGCTATGACTGTAGCCGTAAGTTGGTCGGGCTATTTCAACAAATTGCTACACCTTTTTGGAGTTACCTTGCCTCTTTATCTGACAAATGACCCCTTTACTGCAAAAGGCTTGGCTATCAACTTGCCTGCCTTTATAATCGTTTGGTTGGTAACAGCTATTTTGGTAAAAGGCACTAAAGAAGCGGCAAGTGCCAATAATATCATCGTAATTATGAAAGTAAGCGTGGTATTATTTATTATCGTTGTAGGGGCTTTTTTTATAAATTATGCAAACTGGTTTCCGTTCATTCCTCCAAGAGATTTTGTGCTTGATGAAGGCAAGAAAATCCTCATATCCAGCAATCCCGATACATACCAAATGGGGTATGGGATAGGCGGTATATTCAGTGGTGCGGCATTTATTTTCTTTGCTTATATTGGTTTTGATGCCGTTTCGACTCAAGCAGGCGAGGCTATCAACCCCAAGAAAGATATGCCTTTCGCTATCATTGCTTCTTTGTTGATTTGTACTGTGCTTTATATTGCAGTCGCGTTAGTGCTTACGGGTATGATGAATTACAAAGATTTTACTTCAGAAGAATTGAAAGCACCTGTAGCAGCAGCTTTTTCAAGAGTTGGGCAAACGTGGGCAGTATTTATCATTACAGCAGCGGCAACTGCAGGGCTTATTTCGGTAATGCTTGTGATGATGCTCGGACAAACACGTGTATTTTTGGGTATGTCCAAAGACGGTTTGTTGCCCAAATTTTTCCGTGATATTCACCCCACTTTCAAAACTCCCTATAAAAATACACTTTTAGTGGGTGCAGTAGTTTCTTTAGTAGCGGCATTTACGCCTATTAGCTTATTGGGCGACATGACAAGTTTCGGAACATTGTTTGCCTTTGCTATGGTTTGCGGCGCAGTGTGGTTATTGCGCGTTCGTGAGCCACAACTTCAGCGCGACTTCAGAGTGCCTTTCTTGCCTGTGATAGCTTCTGCGGGTATTTTGACTAATATTTTCTTGATAATTAACCTCAATCCTTTAGCGATACAGTTGGCGATGGCTTGGCTTGTGATAGGCGTTGTTGTGTATTTTGCTTATAGCAAAAAGAATAGCAATTTGGAAAAAGCACAGCATGAGTAATAGGGACTTACTTTGGAAAGGCATTCTACAAGATTTATTTGATGATTTCTTGTGGTATGCCTTGCCAGATTTTGCCATGAACGAAGTAGATTTTGCACAACCTTTCGAGTTCTTGGACAAAGAACTCGATGCGTTGTTTGCGGATACTGATAACAAGCAACGCTATGCGGATATGCTTGTAAAAGTTACGAGCAAAAACGGTACGCAAAAATTTATTTTGATTCATATAGAAGTACAAGGTTATAAAGACCTTGCCTTCGCAGAGCGTATGCACACATACTTTTATCGTATCAAAGACAAGTGGAAAGATAGAGATATTCTTGCTTTCGCGCTTTATACTGATGATGAAAAAAGCTATCACCCTGCTTCCTATCACTACAATTTTTACGGCACAACCCTTGATTATAAGTTTCCCATATTCAAAATTTTTGAAAAAACAGAAGCTGAACTCGATATACCTAACAACCCCTTCTCTGTAGTAATGCTTGCCGCCTATAAAGCCTTGCAAAAGAAGCAACTCACTGATGCCAATCAATTAATTTGGAAATTTGATTTGACGCGTAAACTCGTAGAAGCAGGTTATAGCCAAGATAAAATACGGGGTATATTTAAATTTATCCGTTTTTATGTGCATTTCAATCAGAAAATAAACGATACAGCGTTACTTAATAAGGCTCAACAATTAACCAAAACACCTATTATTATGACAATGGATGATGCAGTAAAGGAAATTCTCAGGCGTGAAGTAAAAGCTGAAGTAAAAGCTGAAGTGAAAGCTGAAGTAAAAGCTGAAGTGAAAGCTGAAGTAAAAGCAGAAGTGAAAGCTGAAGTAAAAGCAGAAGTGAAAGCTGAACAAACGCTTAAAACCAAACAGACAGTTAGAAATATGTTAGCAAAAAAATACCCTGAACAAGATATTATGGATATTTTAGGTGTTGACAAAGCATTTATTGAAGAAATAAAGCGAGAAATTTTTACGCCTTAAAAACACTTTCTTTGCGCAGTAGAGAAGGGAATTAAATAAAGTAGCATTTTGAAATGCTTGCTTTTACGCCTATTTTTTGCCTGCCCGACTTAGTTTTGGTAGGCAAGTAAGGAACTTGCCTGCCCCAATGGAGCATAGAAAATATCATTTTATTTACTTCCTATCCAAAAAATAATACCCATAAAATAGTCGAAAAGCTACCAACTTTGTGTTTATGAAAAATAAATTTTTACTAAGCCTCTTTATGGCTTGCTTTTTAGGTTCTTCTATATTATTAGCTCAAATAAATGAGGAAGAACATACACGAGCCTTTGTCTATGGGCTAAATTTTAATACAAACGGAGGAACTATAGGTGGATTGAATCTTCGTTTCGCCCAGATTGTGCGTCCACGATGGTATAGGTCATTCGGTTTGGAAGCCGTTGCTATAAAACACCCACAAGAAAAAGCAACTACGAGTCAATTAAGCTCAAGTCGTTTTATATTTGCGAAACGTAATTATTTATACTCAATTCGCCCCTTGTACGGCTTTGACTACCTTATATTCCGCAAAGCACCTGAAGAAAGCGTGCAAATAACGGCTAACTTTGCTGTAGGCCCCAGTTTTGGTATAGAAGTACCTTATTATATAGTTATAGAAAAAGATGTACAAGTAGGAAATCCGCCACAAACCAAAAAAGTACAAGAAACAAAAGCATATACCAACGATAGAGACGACCCATGGGCTAGAATACAAAGCGTAAGCGGCTTGTTTGATGGCTTAGGACAGGCAAAAATAATACCTGCTCTTTTTTTAAAAGCAGGTGTTAGTTTGGAGTTTGGAGAGTTCCGCAATAATCTTACAGGCATAGAAGTAGGCTTTACAAGCGAGCTTTTTAGCCGTGCGCCTAATATACTTGCACCTGAATCGAATCCTGCAACAATAGGTACTCCACTTAAAAACAAACAATATATGTTTGGTGCGTATTTTACTATTTTCCTTGGTTCTAGAAAATAAGCGAATGCTAAAAATTTAGCATTCGCAAACGCTTATTTTTTATCCTATCAGATTCATTTTTACAAAATCTTGAATATCAAGCATACCAATAGGCAAGTTGTTTTCAAGAACAATAATATTATCAACCCCTTTATCTTTAAATAACTTAACAGCATCATGTAGCAAAGCACCTGCGCTAATTGTAATGGGTGTAGTGTCGCCCACAACCGTTGAAATAGCTTGGTCTAATAAATTTTTGCCTTTATCACGCAACTGACGGCGCAAGTCCCCATCAGTAAAAATACCTGCAAGTTCGCCTTTTTCGTTCACAACCGTAACCGCGCCCAACCCAGATTCGGTCATTTGTGTAAGCGCATCAAAAATGGTTTGAGTCGTTTTTACTTGAGGATTTGCGGCATTGATTACTTGGTTTACCTTCATGGTCATGAGGCGGGTATGCTCAATAAATTGGTCAGTTCCAAGCGTAGTAAAATTATTGATAGTGAGATTTTTCATCACGCTCCAAGGTGCAGTAAGCGTGTGTACTCCCGACAATAAAGCCGTTCTTACGTGTTCTGCATGGCGCACAGACGAGAACATAATTTTTGTATTATAGCCGTATTTTTCTACCACAGCCACACATTGTTTTACGAGGTCAAGCGCGTCATGTCCTTGGTCTTGCAACCTACCCACCAACGGGCAAACATAAGTAGCTCCTGCTGCCATAGCCATGTATGCTTGGCTAAGCGTATAAATAAGGTGAACATTCACCAACAGTCCTTTGTCGCGTAGCATTTTACACGCACGCACTCCCTCATTAGATACGGGAATTTTAAAAACAGTGGTGGTTTTATCCAAGCCAATGGCTATCAGACGCTCCGCTTCTGCCAATACCTCTTCCGCTGTGTCGCCCAATGCCTCTACTTGCAGTACTGGCACCATTTTAGCTAATTTCAACATAGCCCCATCAATGTCTGTAATGCCATGACGATGCATAAAAGTGGGCGTGGTGGTAAGTCCTGCTAAAAAGCCTAACTTAAAGGCTTCTTCTATTTCTTTGAAATCTACTGAATCGAGATAAAGTTCCATGTTCGGATTATGATAATTTCACGCAAAGATAGGCTATAGCATTGTATTTATCAAAAGTAGCTTAAAAAATAGTGTTCTCCCCGCTCAAAAAAGACAAAAAAGCATTTACTTTCTCAAAGTTTGTTATCTTTGCAAAACCTACCATATAAAAATTAAAGATGAATATTCTTGACACACGCATTCCCGATATAGGCAAACCTCGTGTAATCATCATAGGTGGCGGATTTGCAGGTTTGGAGCTTGTGAAAGCTTTGCGTCATACCGATGTACAAGTGGTCTTGTTCGACAAACAAAATCATCATACGTTTCAACCCTTATTGTATCAAGTGGCTACTTCTGGCTTAGAAACGACTTCCATAGTCTATCCTTTTCGTAAAAAATTTGGTAGGCAAGGCAATTTTTATTTTCGACTGGGCGAAGTAATAAGCATAGACATAGCCGAAAACCGTATCCAAACCTCTGTAGGCTCTTTACATTTTGATTATTTGATAATAGCCACAGGGACTGTTACCAACTTTCATGGTATGCAAGACATTGCTGAACATGGCTACAGCCTCAAAACTATACAAGATGCAGTTGCCCTTCGCAATCGGATTATCAAAAACTTTGAGCTTGCTTTGCTCGCACCAGATGATGAAAGCCGTAACGCTTATATGGATTATGTCATTGTAGGTGGCGGACCCACAGGAGTAGAGGTTGCAGGTGCGTTGGCAGAATTGAAAAATAGAATTTTTCCAAAAGACTATCCAGAGCTAAACTTGCTCGAAATGGATATCCATGTGGTAGAAAATGGAGAAAGGTTATTAGGCGTAATGTCAGAACCCGCAAGCATTAAATCTAAACAGTTTTTAGAGAGAATGGGCGTTACCATTCACCTAAAAAGCCGTATAATAAGTTATGATGGCAACACGGCTACTTTTCAAGATGGAACAAAGATGCGCACCAAAACTTTGATTTGGGCAGCAGGTGTAACAGGCAAGCCTATTGAAGGATTCCCAAAAGAAGTTATTGTAAGAGGTAATAGATTAAAAGTGAACCAGTTTAGTCAAGTAGAAGGTTGCGAAAATGTATTTGCTATTGGTGATATTGGTGCTATGATTTCTGAAGAAACACCTTATGGGCATCCACAACTTGCTCCACCTGCTATGCAACAAGCCCATGTGCTTGCCAAAAACTTGAAAAATAAATTAAAAGGCAAACCCATGAAACCTTTCAAATACAATGATAAAGGCAGCATGGCTACTGTAGGACGCAATCGTGCTGTAGTAGATTTAAAACAATTCAAATTTCAAGGCTTAATAGCTTGGTTTGTATGGATGTTTATCCATTTATTGATGATAGTCGGCTTCCGCAATCGCTTCCTAGTGTTGTTTAGCTGGATGTGGAGCTACTTTAGTTATGACCGCAGCAATCGCCTCATCATTGGAAGCTTAGGGCAAGAAGACTACCTAAAAATAGAAAAAGAAGAAAAACAGGACGAGGAAGATAAAAAACAAGAGAAAATTTAAACTAAACCCTTATGTCTAAAGCCATTCTTGCGAACGAACCACATAAATATGCGGACGCATTGTTTTTTTACGCGTCAGCTTTGCCTCGTCATGCATCTTTAAACTATAGCATAGGCAAATATTTCATGCTAAATCATGACCGTAAAAAAGCCTTGCCCCATTTAAAAATAGCCTACAAAATTAACCCTGTTTGCCCAACATACATAGCAGCATTGGCACATGCCTACTATAACCATGATAATTATAAACAAGCTACCGAGCTTTTTTCTAAATTAGAAACATACAGGGAGTTGGACGAAAACGAAATGCGACGAGGCGCGTGGGCAGCTCAAAAAATTAATAAAAACAAGCAAGCTATTC
>JAYTNK010000413.1:0-8690 GCA_043748375.1 Cytophagales bacterium | reverse complement strand
GAAGAAATAGCCTATAAAATGGGCTATATCAATGCTACACAGCTCGAAAAAATAGCTCAGCCGTTGTTAAAGAGTGGTTACGGGCAATATCTGCTCGGATTATTAAGTGCATAGTTTATACCTTGCCTGCCAACCAATAAATGTGCGGATAGACAAAATATGAATAAATAAACGGCTATGAAAATTATGGTTCTCTGACAATTTTTGTGGTAGCCTTTTTTGCTCAATAGGATAGGGTTTAAAACCCTATCCTATTGAGCAAAAAAGGCGTTTATTAAATTACTGACTTGCTCAAAAAATGTTTCTCCACAAAAATTGTCAGAGAACCATTAAAATTTTTGCGAGCCTTATTTTTTTAGTCCAATCTCGGCAAGTCTTTCATTGAGAAAATTACCTGCTGTGGTATCAGGATATTGTTTAGGATTGTCTGTTGTAATGCATGAGGGCAGGCAAGTCAAGTCCATCGTACTGCGTGGGTGCATAAAGAACGGTATAGAATAACGCGAATTGCCCATTCTTTCTTTTGGTGGATTGACTACGCGGTGGATAGTCGATGTCAGTTTATTGTTAGTAAGGCGTTCTAGCATATCGCCTACATTTACCACAATTTGTTCGGGCAAGGCTGTAACAGGTATCCAAGCACCATCTCTACGCAATATCTCCAACCCGTCAGCACTTGCCCCCATAAGGAGTGTGATGAGGTTAATGTCGCCATGTGCGGCTGCACGAACGGCATCAGCAGGAACATCTTCAGGGTTAGGGATTGGGTAGTAATGCAGTCCACGCAAAATGCTATTTCCATTATGTACTTTATCATCAAAGTACTTCTCATCAAGTCCTAAAAACAAAGCTATGGCTTGTAGTAAATGCTTGCCTGCCGCTTCAAGAGTTTGGTAGGCTTCGGTCGTAACTGCTTCAAATTCAGTTACTTCTGTTGGGAATACGTTGTCTGGGTATTCTGCCTTAATGGGGTCATTGCCTATTACCGTTTGCCCAATTTGATAAAACTCTTTCAAGTCGCCTACATTTCGTCCTTTGGCGTGTTCCTGCCCTTTGGGTGTGTAGCCGCGTTGTCCTGCCAAGCCTGATACATTACTGTGCATCTTGGCATCAATATCTTGTTGGAAAAATTTTATAAAAGTAGCATATAATTTTGCTACCAATGCATCACTTAAGCCGTGGTTCTTGATAGCCACAAAGCCTATTTGTTCAAAGGCTTGCCCAAGGTCTTGCACAAACTGTTGCTTACGTGTGGCATCTCCTGAAAGGAATGCGGCGAGGTCGAGCGAGGGAATCGCATCAAAAAGTTTGTCTTGCATATCGTTTAGAATGAGGGAAAAGATTTTGAAGCACAAAGATATACTTTTTTACGAATTTTAGAAAATTGTGTATATTTGCGCTTAATCTTTTTGCTAATGCTTAATCTCGAACAAATAGACCGCAGCCTTCCTGAAGACTTCAAAGACTTACTCACTCAAGATGAATACGCCTTTATTTTGGATGCTGCCATAGCCTCCATCTCAAAACACGCCCAAATAGAAATGCTGCTTGATGGCGAAATACATACGACCGACCCGAATAAAGCGGATAGCAAAATGACTTTTAGCCTGCGCAATGTAGCTCGAAAGTGTAAGGCGGTTCCACAAGAAGATTGGGTAGAGCTAATAGACAAATATTTAGGCAAACCTCTTTTCAATGAAGCCAAACATCTTTTTTTGATGAAAGATTTTGAATATGCTGAGCCATTGCTGAAAGTAGTGGTGCGTTCTAAGGCTGCATTTGATAAATTATCGATGGAACGACTTGCCTACCGCGAGGATATTCCGCATACGTGTACTTTTTTAGTATTAGATTATGATGAGCGATTTCATTACATTGATAAGGCATTGTTGGCGGATTGGGACGTACCTATCGAAACATTATTTCAAATTGGGCTTATCAACGTAGGCAAGGAGGAGGTTAATGTGGAGCGAGTAGAAGTGGCGGGAGTAGAGGTATTTGCGTTTTTCAGTGGTGATTTTTCCGCCTCTTATATGCTCGAATTAGCAAACAATGCTTACGAAGCGGTAGGGGTTTTTGGTTCAATTGTGCATATACCTGCCAAAGGCAAGGCGTTGGTGCATCCCTTACAAGGAATGACGGTGGTGAAGTACCTCACAAATATCATGCAATTAGTAGAGGCTTTTTTTACCCAAGACCCTGGCCCTATCAATATGCGTACCTATTGGTATTATGAAGGCGTATTCGAGGAATTTCCTATGAAAGAAACCGAAGATGGAGCGCAACAAATCACCTTGCCTGCCAAACTGCAAAAGCTACTCTTAGGTGCTGGCTCTTAAAAACAAAATACAGCTTTAAGAAAACTCACTTATTGCTATAAGATAAGCAATCAAACTGGCTGCGACCAAAAATTATAGGTGTGGCGTTAATTTGGCACAATTTTTCGTTTATTGAAAAACAGTTTTATACTTGAACATCTTAAAAAAAACTATATGAAATTCTACACTATAAAGTACACCGCATTGATGTGCTTATTCTTCGGTCTTGGACTGCTTATCTCGCCTGATGCATACGCACAGAAAAAACCCGCCAAGAAGACTGAAAAACAACCCAAAACAAAAAAAGAACCCGCGCCTAAACCAAGCAAAGACGAAAAAAAGGCGAAAGCGGCTGAAGAAAAAGCCCTTAAAGCTGAAATATCTGCCTTTGGTAAAAACCTTGAGTCATTCAAAAATTTCAAAGCGGCTAAAACTACCGCTGAAGCTGATGCAAGCAAAATGAAAAGCGAAGTAGTACGCGTGAAAGAACTCGAAGCCCAATGCTCCAAAGAAGTAGAAACATTGAGGAGTGAATTTGCCGATTTACTCAAAAAACTTGAGGAATGTGAGAAAAACAAAAAGCCAGCCTCGCCTACTAAAGGAGGGTTTTCTATACCCACAACAGGTATGTATTATGTAGTGCAAATAGGTGCTTTCCAACAAAACAGCATCGAAACCAATCCTGATAATCCTGATTTTCGTAAAGAATCAACCGATGGGTTCAGCAAATACATCATGGGCGTGTTTAGTACTATCGAGCAGGCAGATGCTATGCGTAGCTTTTTAATGAAAATTGATTTCCAACGCACCCCGAAATACCGACCTTTTGTAGCTCCTTACAAAGATGGCAATCGTATAACACTCGAAGAAGCTATCGGACCTGAAGAGGCAGCCAAGCGCAAAAAACTACAAGGACAATAGTAAAAGTAAAACAACACCCATAAAAGAGCCTCGCAAAATATTTTGCGAGGCTCTTTTAGTACTTACGGCTACTCGTTCCCATCTTCATCATATTCATCTACCTCATCATTTTGGCAGGCAAGGCGTGCGTCTTGCCTGTTTTTTATACTTCATTTTCCGTTGCGGTTGTTTGGATTTGGTATAAATGACGGTTTTCAGGCAAGAAATTTAGCGTGCTTACTATAGGCTTGCCTGTTTGGGTTTCGAGTTGTTTGCGGGCATTGCCTGCTATATCGCCTCCATCTTTGGCACAATCTTTTATTTCTTGGTACGTTTGTGCATCACGCACTTCTGTAAATTCGTGGGTAGATTCTTCTGCCAATGTTAAAAAGGCAAGTTCAAGGCGTGTCATGTGGTCGCGCAGAGGTTGTTTTTTCAAGCCTTTGAGTTCGCTGTGTTGTTTGGGTGTGATGCCAAAAGTGCCTTTGGAAATGATACTTGTAAGGATAGCATATTGTTTGGGTGTATTGATTCCGCGCTTGCACCAAATGGCTTCCAAATCTTCGCGCACATCTATATTTTTTAAGCGTGCCTCAATCCAACCCTCATGATAGCCTTGTTTTTGGTAGTAAAGGCGTTTTTTCTCCAAATAGTCCTCGCTTTCCTTGATGACTTCTTGCAGGAGAGCAACTTCCTTTTTCGCGCTGTCAAACGCTACCACAAGCGAGAGTTTGAAATCTACTACTTCTTCAGTATTACGACTCAAGGTTACGAGAAAATGGCATTGCAATTCGTTGAGATGACAAAAAATTATCTTAGCTGCACCAGTGGTATGTTTCCACGTTTCGGTTTCAAACGTGAGCGTGCCTAACTGCTCAAGCTTGCTTTGGTATTTTTTGATGGTTTCCATCAAATTTTGATGCTTGATGTTCAAGCCTTTAGCAATGATGCGGCTGTCTATTACTTGTATGCCATTTAGGTTTTGGATTTCGAGTTGATGTTCCATGTTGTGGGGCGAGATTGTTTTTTACTTGGTTAGTGATTTTTCGAGGAGGGAGTGAAGGCGTTGGTTTTCTTGTTTTAGGTCATTGATGCGAGCTTCATAAAGATTTTTTACATCTTCTATGAATACTTTATTTCCCAAAATATCGCTTGTGTGAGTAGTTTGGGCAGCTTCGACTTTGTCAAAATACGTATTGAAAACACGCCTCTCGTCATAGGTAATTAAATCTTCTACATTCGTTTTCAAGGCTTTAGCTATTTGTTCTAAGCGACTATAAGGAATATCTACCTCGCCTGCCTCGATTTTGCTGTAGTTGGCTTGAGTCATATTCATCTCATCTGCCATGTGTTTTTGGGTAAAATTGCGTAATTTTCGCAATTTTTTAATGTTTCCTACTACCTGATGCATAAACTGTATTTAATTTTATAAATTTATTGAATATATTACAACTCAAAAATAGCGATTGTTTTTGAAAAAGCAAATAATTTTGCGGAAATATTTTTACTAACCTTTAATTTTTTCTCAAAAAACATGACAAAAATAAAAATCCTCTCTATATTCACAAATAAAAATTTTGATATGAAAAGAACAACTATTTCCCTACTTATTTTCTTTGCCATGTATTTTGGCGCAAATGCTCAATACACAACTAACCAAGACAGTATCCAAAATGTACTCAATAAAGTACAACAAAAATACGCTTCTTTTAAAAACAGCAAGCTAAAATATCAATTTTACCAAAAATTTTCAAGTAAACTTGATACTATACCATACCATATAGAAGCTATATCTCACTTAAAAACAGGTTTTTTTTGGTATAGTACAAAATAAAAATGAGGCTATTGATTCTCCTCTTTATGAATCTCAAATATCAAGAACTAAAAGAAATGCTAAAGACCTAAATATGCTTTGGAGTAAAGAAAAAGATAAAAAAATATATAGTCAGGCGACTATAAGATACAGTATATTTGCACGCCCATACAAGCACTTGCCTACCGAAAATCCCAATAGATTTTTTAAGACTATCAGCAAAACAGCTTATGATATGCAGAGAACTGCTAACCATTGCATCATCAAATCACAAAACTACATACTCAAAATAAACAACAGCTATGAAGTAGAAGAAATAGTTTATAATAATCAAAAAAAGGATATCGATAATATTTATGAACGAGTCGTTATTATGCACCAAAAGCATAATTTACCTGAATTGGAGGATTTGGCTGTTTATGACATAAAATTACCTGAGAGATACAACGAAGTATCTTATTTTACCAAAATAAAGCCTCTACCCAAAGATATGCTTGCCCCTACTTGGGAATGTCCCGATGTTACAACGGATAAAAATATAAAACTATCAGATTTTCAAGGCAAAGTAGTGGTATTAAATTTTTGGGGTACATCTTGTGCGCCTTGTATGAAATTTTTACCTAAAATGAAGGAATTGCAAACGGAATTTGTAGGCAAGGAAATAGTATTTGTTGGAATGGCTTTTGATAAATCCAAAGAAAATATAGTGAAACACCTCGAAAAATATGCAGGTGGTGTATTTTATACCAATGTGCTTTATACAGAAAAGGAAGGTAAGGCTTATCATGTACATGCTGTACCTACTTTTTTTGTATTAGACAAAGAACATAAAATTATATATTCACATATTGGCACTGAAAAAGCACAAGAAAATTTAAGAAAGTATATATTGGAAGCTTTAGAAAGGTAATAAATCCTTTTAAAACTACCTACTCATGTTGGCAGGCAAGGCGTGCGTCTTGCCTGTTTTTGTGTGGTATCACAACTTGCCTACCCCGATATTAGCAAAAAAATTGTATCTTTGTAGAAAACTAACCTAACATGGGATACAGTGCTTTCAAAACCCTGCGCCAAGCTTTAGAACGCCTTGATATTGAGGAATTTAGTACCAACCTCTTTCCAGAAATCTCTCCTATAGAGCCTTCTGATTGGCTTAAACAGAGCTTAATGTATGCTGAGCTTATGCCACTAACGAATGAAAAGAGCAAGTCAGAAAAAATTATTTCGCCTATTTTGATGGAAGTTTCGCTTGCGTTCAGAGAAAGTGTAACGCTTTATTCAGGGGAAGACTTATATATTGATGAAAAACGCGATCTTTCAGGTGCTTGTGATTTTTTCCTTTCTAAACATCCCCTCAAGTCTGTGATGCAAGCCCCTATCATCACGCTTGCAGAGGCGAAAGATGAAGATATGGATTATGGAAAAGGACAGTGTTTGGCGCAAATGTATGCGGCAAATATTTTTAATGAACAAAAAGGCAAGCCACAACTTTATTTATATGGGTGTGCTGTAACAGGAGATGACTGGAAGTTTATGCGTTTAGAAAATAACAAGGTTTATATAGATACCAAAACTTACTATCTTTCTGATTTGCCAAAAATATTGGGTATTTTCCATCAAATTGTGCATCGTTATATTGATTGAAAAGGTAGGCAAGAGGAGTCTTGCCTACCTTTTTTGCTTGATATGCAAGCCTATTTGGGAGGTTTTTTTAAAACTTGCCTATATACTATAAACAAAAAAGTAGGCTACACACATAGCCTACTTTTTTGCTCATCAATATAAAAACAAAATAAATATAAATATTAATTCTTGTAAAAAATCCATTTTCCAAGCTCTCTATAATTTACCTTTTTGCCATACATAAGAATACCTACGCGGTAAATGCGTGCCGCAAGCCATACCATGCCTACAAAACCTACTACAAGGAATGCCATTGACAACGCTAATTGCCATACAGGTACACCAAAAGGATAACGAACAATCATGATGATGGGCGAAGTAAGCGGAAACATGGACATCCAAAATGCCACCACCCCGTCAGGGTCACGCAGAATAGCCGAGGATACAGAGATAGCCAAGATGAGTGGAATGGTAATCGGCATCACAAACTGTTGCATTTCGGATTCGTTATCTACAGCGGAAGCCGCTGCAGCGAACATAGACGCATACATTAAATACCCACCAATAAAATAAAACAAGAATACAAAGATAAAACTTGGTAGGTTGATTTGATTAAACATATCATCGAATAAGTTACTCTTTGGTGCTTTTTCTGTCCCTGCCTTTTCAGTTGCTATTTTTTCAGTAGTAGTTTTTTCCTTGTTTAGGGCAGGTGCTGACTTTTGCTTGGCTATTACTGGCTTTTCTAAACTTGCGGTAAATATAGGTATTACAAAATTTACTATAGCGGTTGTAAGCAACGCCCATAATATGAATTGCGTTAAACCTACCAACCCTACGCCCAGTATTTTGCCCATCATGAGTTGAAAGGGCTTTACTGTAGATATAATGACCTCAATAATACGACTTGTTTTCTCCTCCACCACACCCCGCATTACTTGAGAGCCATAAAGGAATATGGCAAAATAAATGGTCATTGCACCTATTAAACCAAACATGGTCAAACCTCCAGAACTACTTTTGCTTCCACTCGCTTTAAAGGTTTCTATATTTAATTTAGTCTTTATTTTATCTAAATCTTTTTGGTCAATACCTGCCCGTTTCATCTTGTATTGCTCTATAGCAAGCTCTACAGCACGATTAATGTTGCTTTCCACTTCTACGCTCAATCCTTTTTCAGAGTGAATTTGTACGCCTTTTGGTGCGTCCCAATCCATTTTTGGGATATATAATAGGGCGTGATAATCGCCTTTTTCTCTGATTTTTTTAGCTTCTGCTATATTTTTTATGGGCGTGCTGGGTGTAGAGTACTTTATCTTGTGAGCATCTTTGATTCGGTCTTTCAGTTCGCCTGTTTCGTCTAATAGCAATACAATTTTCTCGCCTTCCAACCCAACCGTAAGCAAAACAGGAATGGTAAACAAGGCGGCAAAGAGTACAGGCGTGAGGAATGTCATGAGCAGGAAAGTACGTTTTCGCACCCTTGTCAGGTATTCGCGCTGGAGTATAATCAATATTTTATGCATGGGAGTAAGCAAGTGTAGGAGTTTGAGATTGGATATCGAATTGGTCAGTGATAGGTTTGCCTGTTACAAGCGATATAAAGATGTCGTTAATAGTAGGCAGACGTTCTTCAAAGCGGTAAATTTCAGCTTGAGGTAGCAGTTCTTGTATCATTTGATTAGGTCTTACGCCATCGCGTGCTTTGAGCAGAGCTGTATGCATATTATTAGCCTGCGACTTGTGCTGCAGGATAGTGAAGCTATTACCCGCCATAATAGGGTTACTCGCCTGATAATCAAATACAAAGGTATTGGTTTGATAATCTTTTTTGATTTTTTGTGTCTGCCCGTCTAATATTTTTTTGGAAAGGTTGATAAGGGCAAGATGGTCGCACATTTCCTCTACCGACTCCATGCGGTGTGTAGAGAATATAATCGTAGTGCCTTTGCGTTTTAGTTCGAGTATTTCATCTTTGATAAGGTTTGCATTTACAGGGTCGAAGCCTGAAAACGGCTCATCGAGAATAAGCAGTT
>JAYTNK010000412.1:0-4211 GCA_043748375.1 Cytophagales bacterium | reverse complement strand
CGTGTAAACACGAGTTTGGTATCGGAGCCAGACAAATCATAGCGTACTGTACCATAATCGCACAATACAACTGCTTCAGCATCGGGATATGCTTCATATTGCGCAGCTTTCACGTCTTTTTCGTCCACCTCTCCTAATTTTATAGGGGCTTTTTGGGCAAAGGCATATTGAAAACTAAGCAAAAAGATAAAAAAGTAAATTTTGTATAACTTCATAACAATTTAGCGGGTTAAATTTTGAACTGTATTTTAAATTTGTGCAAAGTTTATTAATTATTCCCATTTATCCAAAACAGTGATACAGTAAACAGCGATAAGTGCAACGCTGATTTGTAGAAAGCCACGGCTAACTCATTTATGACTTACGCAAAAAGTGAAGCTGAATACCTACATCTACGCTAAAAATAATGAATATAAATAATTTATAATCAATGTATTATATTTTTTATTTTACATTTTCCCCATAATTGTAGCTTATGTTTTTGCTCAAAAACGCTTAATAATGGGGTAAATGCAAGATTTTAATGCCGTGATATTTTGAACATGGCACCTCATACACATGGATAAAAATAGCTAACATAGATGAGTAATTCACCTTCCAAGTTCGCAGTTTATCTCAATATCAACGTATAAACAAACGTGCATAAAATTTCGCACACACTTGTTTGAGAATTAGCGGAATATACTATAACTTTGTGCAAAAGTTGGGCGTAGGGTTAGTTATTTTTCTCATTAATCATACAACCAAATTAACCCCAACTTTCGTTCAAATTATAAAAATGTCCAGCGGTAAACTTAAAGATATTAAACACAAATAGGAAGGCTGTTATAGAAAGCATTAAAAAATATTTTCCTATAAAGTTCAAAAAGAAAAATCCTACTAAAATTGATATTGAAAAATTGATAAACCAATGATTAATGAGGGACATAAGCCATCAACTTAAACCTTTTTGCATGATTGAGTATATTATCTACGTAAAAAAACTATCCAAATACACCACATGAAATTCACCAAAATACTCCTTATCGCCTCTCTATTGATAGGTTTGAGCTTGCCTACATGGGCGCAAAAAAAAACAGTGAAACCCACTAAAGCACAACGTTATGACACGCTCATTACGCTTACTACCCAATTTGGTGCTATAAATATGCTTCTATATGAGGACACACCCAAACACCGAAGCAATTTTTTAAAATTAGTGAAGCAAAAATTCTATGACGGCTTGCTCTTTCATCGTGTTATCAGCGGCTTCATGATACAAGGCGGCGACCCTACCTCAAAAAACGCTAAAGCAGAGCAAATGATTGGATCGGGCGGCTTGAGTTATAGGATTGATGCCGAATTTCGTGCCAATCATATCCATAAAAAAGGTGCCCTTGCAGCTGCACGTGATGGCAATCCAGAGCGTGCCTCCAGCAGTTGTCAATTTTATTTGGTACAAGGTGCTACATACACTGAAGAAGCATTGCGAGGCAAAACGCAAGTAAAATACACCAATGACCAAGCTGAGGCGTATAAAAAAATAGGCGGCACGCCACATTTAGACCAAAACTACACTGTTTTTGGCGAAATTATCAAGGGCATAGAAATTATGGACACCATAGCGAAACAACCCACGGGTAGAAATGACCGCCCCCAAAAAGATGTTCAAATGAGTATTACTTTCAAAAAAATGAAAAAAACAGAGATTACTAAAAAATTTGGCTATATTTATCCCGAAATAAAGTAATCTCCTCAAATAATCTCTACCCATGGCTATACGTGTTTTGCTTGTTGATGAATCTGAAGAACTCCGCAATATGCTAAAATTCCCTCTGCTTTATTTAGGTTTCGAAGTATTCGAAGCCCAAGATGCGTTGGAAGCCATTGGTATGCTGGAACATCAAGCCGTAGAAGTGGTTATTACAGATTGGGAAATGCCTCAAATGTCAGGCTTAGAGCTTGTCCGTACAATAAGGCAAACTCCGCGTTGGCAGACATTGCCCGTTGTACTTTTGCTTAAAGAAAGTCAAGTGCATAAACGAAACGATCTACTAACTATTGGCGTAACAGATACGCTTGTATTGCCAAACGAGGTGCGTAAAATTGCTGCCAAAATAAAAAAAGCGATGCTTGCTTGAGCAAAAATAATTTATCTAAAATATTTTTGCTGGTTCTTCGAAAGTTATTACAGAAGTGTTCCTTTAGTGCTTCGCTTTCGCAAAACATGGGATTCTCGCAGAATGGCTACGCGAGGGATTTTGGTAAATCCCGCAATAACTTTCGAAGAACCTATTTAATTAAAATCCAATATAAAAATTTTTATGGGGTTGTTTAGTTGGGCTTTTCGGTGTGAAATGAGGTAGATTTTGCAGTCGCATCGGGTTGCTACAACGAAAAATCTACAGAAATGGCAACTGAAAAGACATTTTTTAACAACGGATACAGTTCAACTAAACAACCCTTATATCTAAAAAAACATTAAAGGAGCATATAGAACGAGGTAATAACTCTAATATACACATCGGAAAGTTGTTTTGGGAGATTTAGACAACCCCGAATGGGGTTGAACTATGAATAGCCCCACGTGAAACGTGGGGTAAGCGAAAAGTCATATCTCAAAACTAATTTCGTATGTGTATAATAAAACAAGTATATTGCTCAACCACTCCAGAAACATTTTGAATGCGTTTGTTGGTGGTTTTAAGCAGAGGCTCGCCTCTCCTGCTGTAATGCCCATTTGCGCATCAGAAGCATTTTGCTGCAACAACAACGCTACATCTCTTTGATAATACTGCATGGATAAATGGGAAAGTTTCAAAAAATATTTTCAATAACAACTAAATATGAGCTACATACCATAAAAACAGCTTGCCTGCCCGCATATAGATAGGGTAATACGGCAAAAAATTGTGCTTTTAAATTTTTAACTGTACCTTTGCACAAAAATACAATTATGGCAATATTTGGCGGTACCAAAGACGCACAACACGTGCATGAACTTAGCGGTTCAAATACACACATAGCCAAAGGCGCAGTGCTAAATGGCGATATAGAAACGTATGGCACTATCCGACTGGAAGGCAAGATATACGGCAACTTGCGTAGCAAAGGCAAAACCAGTTTAGGCGAAAGTGCGTTTGTACAAGGTAACATCTTGGCACAAAGTGCCGAAATAGCAGGCGAGGTGAAAGGCACAGTCGAAATAGCTGAAATCCTTACCTTAAAAGCTACGGCTGTTATAAATGGTGATATTATTTGCAACAAGCTCATCGTAGAAGCAGGCGCAACCTTCAATGGCAAATGCCAAATGGGTGTGAATGTAAAAGAAATTACGATGCACGAGCAGGCAAGTCCCTCTAACCAAAATAGCAAAAAAGAGTCTAATTCTGCACACAATGCCAAATAAAAATGAAAACCCACAAGATTATGCCCATCTCTCTGGCTTAGGGTTTCAAATGCTTGGCTTTATAGCCCTGAGCCTTGCTATGGGCGCAGGGCTTGATTACTACTTTCCTATTTCAAAAATACCTGTCTTTATTATTATTTTTTCGGTATTGGGTGTAATAGGTTCGCTTGTATATGTTATTCGCAAAGTGAGTTGAGAAAAACTACTTGTGCAAAGGAACTTTCAATACATCTCCACATTTTGTGCAAGCGTGCAGTCCTGCATTACCATTGAAATTATTGAAAATTTCAGGTAGTTGTTGGCTGATATTCACCAATTTACAGTACTCCTCATATAGCATCGAATGGCAATTATCACAATACCACTGAAAACCATCTGTATTTTCAGGTTTGCGCTTCATTTCTATCACAATGCCCACCGTACCCGCAGGGCGTTGTGGCGAATGTGGTATGCCTGCAGGCAAAAGGTACATATCGCCTTCTTTCAATACAACATCTTTAAACTCACCATTTTCAATGAGCTTTAGTACAACCTCGCCTTCTATTTGATAAAAAAACTCAGGTGTTTCGTTGTAATGATAATCCTTGCGTTCGTTCGGACTACCTACAATCATCACAATAAAATCCCCACCAGGATACACTTCTTTGTTGCAAACAGGCGGCTTCAGCAGGTCGCGGTTCTCGTCTACCCACGCTTTCAGGTTATATACATTAAACAGCATTTTCTCGATTGTTTTTTGCAAAAATATATATAAAAATTGTTTTTTTGCAATTTAGTATGGCTGATAGGCGTTATTTTTTTAGGAAAAAAAGAAATTATCTTT
>JAYTNK010000411.1:0-4862 GCA_043748375.1 Cytophagales bacterium | reverse complement strand
TTTAGAAGGCAAGCTGGCTGTTAAAAATGCAAACGCGGTTACCCCTTATTGGCATTTTATGGAAACAGAAACACCATTAGTAGGTGCAACGCCTCATACAAAGTGCTTTTGCATAGATTTCCAGCCCTTTGAAGCCTTAGGCGGCAATGCAGTACAAACACTTGCTTTCGGGTTGAGCAAATTGGTAGAAAGTATTAACCACGCCATTGAAGGGGGCGCGTCTGCTGAAAATATCCTTGCCCAAACACGTATTAGCGTGAGTATTGGCGGAAATTATTTTGTCGAAATTGCGAAATTACGTGCCTTGCGCGTGCTTTGGCGCAATATAGCGCAGGCGTATCAAGTGCCTTGCCTGCCCCTGACTATTCATGCATGTGCGACCGACCAAAACAAAACACGCGAAGACCAATACAATAACTTGCTACGCAATACTACCGAAGCCATGGCGGGCATTATTGGAGGCGCAGATAGTTTTATGGTACTACCTTATAATAGCTCTTTTTCTTTTCTCGAAAATATTGACCAAGACGAAAGTATTTTTGCGGAACGCATAGCCCGCAATACGATGATTTTGTTAAAAGAAGAGGCTCATTTAGACAAAGTGAGCGATATAGGCGCAGGCAGTTATTACATCGAATGGCTTACTAAAACAATAGCTGAATATAGCTGGAAATTATTTCAAGAAACAGAAGCAAAAGGTGGTTTTGAACGCGCCCAAACGGATATACAAAAACAACTTGCCTACACTGCCAAACAGCGGAAAGCTGATTTTGAGGCAGGCAAGCGTGTGCTTGTGGGCGTAAATCGCTATCAAGACACTACAAGCGTCTAAAGAATGTGCCACTCCTTGCAGAAGTGGCACATTATCAAAGTATAGCGGTACAAATACTGCTTACAAATTACCTCTTAAATCCTGTTCACGCTCAATAGACTCAAAAAGTGCTTTGAAATTCCCTTTGCCAAAAGAGGTCGCGCCTTCGCGTTGTATAATTTCATAAAACAGTGTGGGGCGGTCTTCTACAGGTTTGGTGAAAATTTGGAGAAGATAGCCTTCATCATCTCTATCTACAAGGATATTTAGCTTTTTCAATGTTTCCATATCTTCTTTGATTACGCCTACACGCTCCGCAAGGTCGCTATAATAGCTTTCAGGCACATGCAAGAACTCCACGCCACGCGAACGCAATTCAGTAATGGTGGCTATGATATCACCAGTAGCAACGGCAATATGTTGCACGCCCGCCCCACCATAAAAATCTAAGTATTCTTCAATTTGCGACTTTTTGCGCCCTGAAGCTGGTTCATTGATAGGGAATTTGACATAGCCGTTGCCATTAGATACGACTTTTGACATAAGCGAGGAGTACTCGGTTGAGATGTCTTTGTCATCAAACGTAAGCAACAACGTAAAGCCCATTACTTTTTGATAAAACTCAACCCACTCATTCATTTTGCCAAGTTCTACATTGCCTACACAATGATCTACGTGCTTCAAGCCTGTAGACTTCACATTAGGCAAGCCTTTGCGCGCCACAAAACCAGGCATAAATACACCCTTATAGTTTTTACGTTCTACAAAAGTGTGTATTGTTTCCCCGTATGTATGAATAGATGCCATACGCACTTCGCCAAACTCATCACTGATGGTAAACGGCTCTTGAGCAGGCTTTGCGCCCCTGCTAACAGTGTTTTCAAATGATTGAGCCGCATCATCAACCCAAAGAGCAAGCACTTTTACGCCATCGCCATGCGTATGCACGTGTTGGGCTATAGGCGAGTCGGGCAATAAAGCTGTAGTAAGCACTAAACGAATTTTACCTTGTTGTAGTACATACGAAGCCTTTTCGCGCACGCCTGTTTCGGGTCCCGCGTATGCTACCAATTCATATCCAAAAGCCGACTGATAATAATGAGCGGCTTGTTTGGCATTGCCTACATAAAACTCTACGTGGTCTGTACCAAGCAAAGGGAGAAAATCTTCCATAGTATTTGGAGTTTGGGTTTTGGGTTCGGATTGCTTAAAAAGTTTTGTAAATATCGGAATATTTTTTGTAAATCCATGTTAAAGCCCTTGCCTACCAAAATTTATAATGAACGAGACTGCTATTTGCAAAAAAAATAGCCTATTTTTGTAATCTTATGGGATACCTTAAAATAACACGCTGCTTACTACTTTGCGCTATTTTACTCTTTGGAAATCTTGCGCATGGGCAATCGACTTACCCAACATCTTGCCTTAATGCCCAAAAACAAGTAGCTATACAAGCTATACCCAAAGAATGTCGCCCCGACCCCAGCGTTTATTTGAGTGAGGCGTGTATCAAAAAACACCAAAAACAATTTGCGCTTGGCGCAACTTATCTCATTCCTAAAGATGTTTTGGATAGATTTGGTAGGAAGCTTTTGGGACGAGCTGATGGGCAGTTTGTGATGTGCAAAAAAGAAATGGATAAGCTATTGCATAAAAAAAATATTACTATAGCCGACATAGAGCGTACATTAGGCATTCCTACAGATGCATGGAAAGGCAAGGTTTTGGTTAGAATAGACATTCGCGAACCTAAGAAGCTCAATTTACGCATACCAAGAGGCACTGAGGCTGGCGCAAATAATCTTTGGATACCAGGAGGCAAATTACCCACAGGTTACACAGAAGGAGTGGTCGACCAAGTTCCTGAAGGAAGTTACGTGGAAACAGTTTTATCCATTAAATAATTTATTAATAGCAAAAACGCTGATTGAGCAAATTATTTGTAATTTTAAAATACTGTAAATCAGCTATTTAAAAAAAATATTAAAAAAAAGTGAAAAAATATTTACAAATCTTTTGGAGTTATAAAAAAAGATACTTACCTTTGCATCATAATTAAATAGTGCCTCCTTAGCTCAGCTGGTAGAGCAACTGACTTGTAATCAGTAGGTCGCTGGTTCGATTCCGGCAGGAGGCTCAAAAAGCTCCATCTTTATAGATGGAGCTTTTTTATTTTGCTTCTTTTTTTGCTCATGCTTCTTGTTCTTTCCACCATTTTATTTTTTCGCGTACTTGCTTGCAGGTTTCCTTCACGCGTTCATTTACAAAGAGTTGAATGGTTTGGCGGACTTTATGCAAATCGTATTGTAGGGTTTCTTCCAACTCAATAGTTGACAGTAACTCCTCAAAAATACCTTGAACAATATTCACTACACGTTTATAAAGCATGGCTTCTATAGCTTTTAGGGCTATGTCGGGCTGTGGTAGGCAGGCAAGTGCATGGGCTATAGCCAATTCGCTTAATTCATGGTGAAGTAAATCTTGAATGCCTTTGGTGTTTTTTTCGAGTAATGCTTCTAAGGTCATACTTCTATAGTGCTAGGACTTGAAGTTTGCCAAAGTCCATCGCGTCAATAAGTTCTCGAAAAGCCTCCTCTTTACCTTCCAAACCGTATTTTTCAGGTTTTTTGAGCGGGTGGTCAACGCGGAAATAGGCGATAAGTACAAAATTATCATCGCGCAACTGTATATAATCAGGTATTTTTGCCTTTCCTTTTATTTTGATAATGTACATATTCTAGTAGGCGGGGTTAGCGTAGCCAAAACGCTGGCTACATGGTTTTACAAAGGTAAAGCATATATACTAAAAAATGTTGTTTTTTTTATTGAAACATTTGATTTACCTTTGTGCAAAATTTATTTCAAACAATATGGCTTCACAACAAGACCTCGACTTTACATACACCACTATCGACAGCGTGTTTCGATTAAGTATGGGCGAAACAGGCGACTACAGCGGTGCGATGTACAATGGCGATTTTAGCCTTACGCTTGAGCAAGCGCAAGCGCAAAAGCACAAATTTATAGCCGATAGCCTGAATATCGGGCAGGGTACAAAGGTATTGGATATGGGTTGTGGTTGGGGACCTTTTCTTACTTTTATCACCAAAAGAGGTGCAGATTGTAGAGGTGTTACACTTTCGCAAGGACAAGCTGAAGCCTGTCGCAAAAACGGGTTGAATGTAGAAGTAAAAGATTGTCGGAAAATAACCCCTGCTGATTATGGTACATTTGATGCAGTTACGTGTATTGGAGGTATGGAGCATTTTTGCTCTATAGAGGAGTGGAAGGCAGGCAAGCAGGACGAAGTCTATGCTACTTTCTTCAAAAATCTTACAGCACTTTTACCCGTAGGCGGGCGGTTTTATATGCAAACAATGGTCTTCAGCAAGAATATGCTTAAATTTGAAGACATCAGCCTTGATGCACCCAAAGACTCAGATTCGTATGCGCTTGCTTTGATGATTGCGCAATTTCCTGGCTCATGGCTTCCTTACGGGGCAGAACAAGTAATCAAAAATGCCGAGCCTCATTTCAAACTCATCTCAAAAAGCAGTGGGCGATTGGATTATATAGAAACTATAGGGCAGTGGCGCAAACGCTTCCGTAAATTTGGCATGAAAAAATATTGGTTATACAGCAAAATTTTGATGCGCCTCATGACCAACAAATCTTATCGTGACCTTGTGCCTATCTTTCGCAAAAGCCCAAACCGCACCTGCTTTCAACGCGAAACGATGGATCACTTTCGTTTGGTATTTGAACGTGTGCAATAGCCTACTTGCGAAAATCTTTTAAGCACTAACTTTCTATTTTAAGATGGCAGGATATGCTTTATATTCGAAAGTTATGGCTTCTTGAGAAAGCAACTGAAAACTCCTATCCCCCTTGTTTGGTGTCTTTACTGAACAAGGGGCTTTCGTAAGAAGTCTAATATGAAAAATATTGATAATCAGTATCTTAAAAATAAAATTCAGCGTGCAAAAGTAGAATCAAGCATACGTTATAAATTTTGTTTAAATGTAAATAGTTGGTAATAAGTTAATTACAA
>JAYTNK010000410.1:0-10123 GCA_043748375.1 Cytophagales bacterium | reverse complement strand
CTTTCGCGCATTACTTTCTGAGGAGAAAGTCCGTCAGCTACTGCAAAAGCTGGTTTTGTCTTGCCTACCTTTTCCAAAATCTCGCTCAATTTGCCTTCCAAGTGTAAGCCATTGTAAAAAATAACCCGTGCTTTGCGTAGGTAGGCAAGGTCTTGAGGAGTAGCTTTGTAGAGGTGTGGGTCAGTGCCTGCGCCCATAAGGGCTTGCACATGGGCACGGTCTTGAGCTATGTTGCGTACCACATCAGCAATCATTCCTGTAGTAACCGTTATTTCAATTTTATCTGATACCTTTTTGGTGCTTGGCTTTGTTTGGCAATATAAACACACATAAACTGTGCTTATTAGAATAAGGCTCGCCAAAATTTTTGGAAGGGGATACATATATGTATTTCTTTTGGTTGCAAATATACAACGAAAAATTAAATATAAAAATTGTATAAAATATTTTTAGAGATAGCTAAAAAATGGTTATACATTATAGTGAGAATTAAAATCTTGTCTTATTGAGCAAAGAAGCTGGGTGGCTTTTTAGGCAAGGTTTTTTTGAGTAGCAAATTAGCTGTTTTTCCTTTGCGAGTGGTATTCTGCTACTCAAAAAAAACTCACTTTTTTACAAAATAATTCCTTACATTTGCGCAAAAATAAATGTATGAGAAGCACACCTTTTTTCGCCATCTATGAACAAGGCGCAATATGCTGGGAGGTATATAGCACTTTATCCGAAGCACAAGAATTTCTTGGCAATGGAGCAGAGATAGAAGCTCTTTACCCCATCGCAATTTACAATAGGGAGAGCAAACAAATCGTTTGGCAAAACCCCGACTTGTCTGAAGAGGTCATAAACGAGCAATTAAAAAATATTAGGATGTAAAATAACAAATTTTTGTTAGTATTTAGTTGCCTCAGTATGTATTAAATCGCGTATAACTACAGAGGCACACATCGCACCAAACATAGTAGGGATATAAGATATAGTGCCATAATATGATTTTTTGTGGCGTTGCCCTTCTACAATTTGGCATGTACTTTTGTCGGGAAGCTCACTAGAAAACACCGTTTTGAAGTTTTGTTTAACGCCCCATCTACGGAGTTTTTTGCGGACTTGTTGCGCAAATGGGCAGTGATAAGTTTCCCAAATATCAGCGATGTGTAATTTTTCAGGGTCTAATTTTCCACCTGCGCCCATCGAGCTAACAAAGGGCGTGTTTGTTTCTATACAAATGCGTATCATGGCAAGTTTAGGGCTAACGGTATCGATGGCATCTACCGCGTAGTCATATTTTTCGTCCAATATTTCTTGTAACTTGTTGTGAACCATATAGTCTTGAATAACGGTAAGTTCTAAGTTTGGGTTTATATCTTGGAGGTGTTTCGCCATCCATTGTACTTTGCTTTCGCCTTCGCTACTAAGCATGGCAGGCAATTGACGGTTTCGGTTAGTGGCTTCTATGGTGTCGCCATCGACAATAGTCATCTTGCCTACCCCCGCGCGGGCTATGTATTCAGCGCAATATGAGCCTACACCACCCATACCCACTACAAGCACACGTGCATTTTCTAATTTTTGAACTGCGTCAGCTCCTATTAGGAGTTCTGTGCGTGAAAGCCAAGACATATAATTTTGAAGGTTAGTTTTTTATTTGTAATTTTTATAGAATTTTAGTTTTTTATTTTTTGATATATTCCATTAGTTCTACCAATTATTCGTGTGGTATATTGTTTTCTTTGGTAGGCAAAGAGTTTGCATCATTTTCACTCATTCTTTAGTTGCAAAGGTATTCGAAAGTTATCGGATTTTCAAATTGTGTTTTGACTTGTTTGGGCGGATTCGTCTTCCGCAATACTTCGCTATCAAGCATGGATTTTTGCAAACCACTAAGTTGAAGTTAGAAACTTCAACTAACATACTGATTTGCAAATAGTTATATATACTTCAACGAACTGGGTTGATTTTAGCTCGGCATACTGTTGCTATCGCAACAGGCACGTTGCAAACGTGCATCTATTGTTGAGTCCGTAGTTTAGCGAAGCGTAACTACGGACAACAGGGAGTTAATGCTTAGGCTGAATCCTAATTTCCAAGTTACTGTCTAACTTACCAATGTCGAAATCTAATTGTTTAGCGTCAAGGCATAGAAATAGCGTAAAAAACTTAGCATTTGGTTCTACACCAACTTTAACTAATCTGGAACTGATAAATCTTTTATTTATATTTTTATTTTCGACACCTACTCTCAACCATGTTGTTTCCATGTAGCATACTTTAAATACAAAATGCTCACTGTCTTGATAGTTTTTAACCTTATAAAAATTAGCCTCTTTACTAATTTCCAGTTTGAAGCTGTCAGATTTTATCAGTGCTTTGTTTTCTTCATAGCAACCAGCATTGAAATATTTTATCATAGAAGGTCTCGTTTTGAAATCAAAAAAATAAGTTTGCATCTCTCCTATTTGACATAACCAATAGGATAAGGTACGCATTTTAGTAATGCTATCCATGGGGATAAATGATGTTATAGTGCTTATATCTATTGGTATAGAATACACTTTCACTTTTTCTCGCTTTTTTGTCTTGACTGTGCCGCCCGGATTGTCAAAATCGAATGTACTCATCTTTAAAACGTAGAAGCCTTTCAAACGAACTGTGTCTAAACAGCTTTGGGTTTGAGCTAAAACACTTAATGATAAACCCAATAATAAAAAAGTCAATTTTATTTTTTTCATAATTTTATTTTTTTTCTTTTATTAGCCTTCCTGTAGTTCCAAAGCTCTTAGTTTCAGCTGGCTTGCCTTTTTTTCGCCTTTTCAGGTGTTAGAAAAATGCTGAAAGGTGTAAGTAATTTCAAAATATTTTCGCGCAGTATTTTTCGCCACCCGAAAAGAAAATACCTCGTCCATACTTTCTTTTCAGAAGTAAGTGGGGGATAAAATGAAACTTGAAGCTTTAATCTCAAAGCACTATAACCCCTTGCGCATCACGAGGAACGTAATCTACTTGCAAAAAAATGTTGTGTAAGTGTTGGAAATCCTTATCTGTTGTTAGCAAAGTAGCCTCAAGCAAGGACGCGGTGGAGGCAATCCAAATATCGTTTTTGCCCATATTGATAGAACTACCCTGCAAAATAGGCAAATGAAGGTTTTTACGCCCATTGTAGGTATCTATTTCTACATAACGAGCCACTATCGCATCACTGATATTGACTACAGTATAATTCTCTAATAAAAGTTCAAGCGCATCAATGCGTTTTTGTCCTCAAGAAGCATTTATAGCAAAAGTTCGCACCTTAGCTACCGTTACTATAGAAATAAAAACATCTTCATGAGTAGGATTGATGTGTGCTTCCAACAAAATAAGTTTATCGCCTGCCCTTATAAGTTCAATGATGATATTAGTATCAAAAACAACTCCCATTAGTCTTGAAGCAATAGTTCAGTTGTTTTTTGCCACTGTTTAGGTGTGAGTTTTATCATTTTGATAGGTTTATTAAAGCCTGTATAGTGATAATCGTTCTTTTTAGCCCAAGCCTTGGTACCACCTGCGGCTAGTATTTCTTCTACGGTTACTGTTTTCATTTTTTAGAGGTTTTAGTGTGTTTTTTGTATAGAACGCAAAGTAAGCATTTTTATTTATGAGGTTATATCTTCAAAGATAAAAACAAATTGTTTTTTTGAAAAAAAGCCCACACTTTCGTGCAGGCTTTTTTAGTTATGAGGGCAGGCAAGCCTACTTGCCTCCAATCAAATTCAAAGCAGAACCTGCTTTGAACCAGTCAATTTGTTGGGTAAAAGTCGAAATATTCAAAACCGAAAATCAAATTTTTCGACTTCTATTATCTTAAGGTTTAAATTTAGCTCAGTAATATCTCGCTTCATTTTTCTAAACAACGGCACAAAGAAACTTTAAATATACATTATTAAACTACAGGAAACCAATGCTTTAGCGTATCGCGCAATTTGTGAAAACTTGCATCAATACATTTTTTGAAACTTGCCTTTTCTGCTATTTCTTTGTAAATGGAAGAAGACCTCTGCATTTTAGACTTATAAAGAGCTTTTTCAAAGGCTTCTTTTGGTCGGTTTGGCTTGGGTTGATGAAGCGGTTTTAGCCCTTCTTTGTCAAGCCATTCGTGCAAATCGTCTATTGAGTCCCAATCTATCGCTGTTGCCAAATGAGGCGAGTCCACCCAAACCCAATTTTCTAATTCAGGTTCTATAACGATACAAGCATTTTTATCTTGCCAACCTTTGTGCGTCAAATCATTTTCTATAGTTTGGGAAAGTTCTACGGGTGGGTCATGAAAACCCGAACCTTCATAATCTAAGACAGTCAAAGCATATTGGTATTCCTGCGGAAAAACACGCAAAAAATCACCATAGTCCTTATATGCGCAATCATGAAAAGGGTGGACTTTGATGTCATAGCTAAATTTGCGCACCTCTGAAGCATATACTTTGGGCATACGAGGCAATAAACCGCTCAAAAGTTGTTGCATATCTTTGTCGGCGGTCAGTACGATAAGGTCTTTCATTCCAAAACGCCTCCTGCGAATAAAATGCTTAAGTTTGTTTCACCTTTCCATTGTTGTAGGCGAGGGTGTTCGTTTCCTTTGATGATGTGTGCCTCACCTGCCTCATCTTTGGCAAAACAAAGCAGTTGTTGGGGTTCTGCTACACTCAAAAAAGCCGTAGAGTGCGAAGCTACCAATACTTGCGCCTCATAGATAGAAGAAAGGGATTGAAAAATGGTTTCCATAGCTTTGGGGTGTATGCCATTTTCGGGTTCTTCTATCAAATAAATGCCTTTAAAGTCGGGCAGGTAGGCAAGCAAAGTGAGCGTGAGCATACGCAAAGTGCCGTCAGAAACTAACCAACTTGGCACTTCTGCCCCATTTTCGTACACAATCTTGAAATACTTATGGGCATCATCTTTTCGCCTAATGATTTTCACATCTTTCACATCAGGCAAGGAAGTGCGTATGTGTGCCAACCAACGTTTGAACAATTTAGCATGATTTTTTTTCAAATCCTCCAATACCCAAGGCAAGTTACCTCCATTCGCTTTGAGCGTTTTGCCTTGATTGGGCGGACTCGCCTTCCGCAATACTTCGCTATCAAGCATAAATTTTTGTATGCCTTGTGTCAGGAGTTCACGTAGCCAAAAAGAGGCGGGGAAATTGACTTCATCAGAAGGTAAATTAGCTAAAGAAGAATATTTAGAGCTTATTGTAAAATCAGTATAGTGGGCTTCTGCCTTTATTTCAGGCAAGAAATGAGTTTTTGTATCATTTTTATTCTTAATTAAAGACTTCTTATTGTACCTATATATATCAATTTTTTTACCATTATCTGTTACAAGATCTTCAAAAGCTATTAATTTTTTTGAGAACATTGTGACGTGTTCATGAAAGCTGGTTAATTCATTTTTTTTATTGTCTATCCCAAACTCAAGCGAGTATTTTATTGTATCTAATTGTTGTATTTCTAATTTTTCTCTCACTTCTTCAGGCAAGGCAAACTCCAATGCAATTTCAATATTTTCGCCTTTTCCTTGCCAAGTGAGGTCATCAAAATTGTTGGTGCGCCTTGCTACCGCCTCCTCCAGACCAAACTTCACAATATCCGATACAAAACTCACCACGTCCAAAAAGGTCGTCTTGCCTGTAGCATTCGCTCCCACCAAGATATGAAAGGCATCTAATGGCTGTGAGATGTAACGGAAAAGTTTATAATTTTTGACTTCTATTCGAGTAAGCATAGCAAAATATTTAGGCAAAGATAGGTGTTTTTGTGTAAAAAAAAAGCCTGCACGAAAGTGCAGGCTTTTTTAGTTATGAGGGCAGGCAAGCCTACTTGCCTCCAATCAAATTCAGCGCAGAACCTGCTTTGAACCAATCAATTTGTTGGGTGTTATAAGTATGATTAGCTTTGATTTCGTCTTTTGAACCGTCTGCATGATGGAATACAAGCGTTAAAGGCGTACCTTCCGCAAAAGTAGTCAAACCCAAAACGTCAATAGAGTCGTCCTCTTGGATTTTGTCATAATCAGCAGGGTTGGCAAACGTAAGTCCCAGCATACCTTGTTTCTTCAGGTTAGTTTCGTGGATACGCGCAAAAGATTTTACCAAAATAACCCTTACGCCCAAGAAGCGAGGCTCCATAGCCGCGTGTTCACGAGATGAACCTTCGCCATAATTCTCATCACCCACTACTACTGAACCAATTCCAGCCGCTTTATAAGCACGTTGTACAGCAGGTACTTCGCCATGCGAGCCATCAAGTTGGTTTTTAACCGAATTGGTTTTATTGTCATTGAAGAAGTTTACCGCGCCAATGAGCATATTGTTCGAGATATTGTCCAAGTGTCCACGATATTTCAACCAAGGTCCTGCCATCGAGATGTGGTCAGTGGTACATTTGCCTTTTGCTTTGATAAGCAATTTTAAGCCTGTCAAATCTGTGCCTTCCCATTTTTTGAAGGCTTCCAATAACTGCAAACGGTCTGAAGTTGTACTTACGGCAACTTGCACTTGGCTACCATCTTTGGCAGGAGCTTCGTATCCTCTATCGCCTACGGCATAGCCTTTTGGCGGAGCCATCAGTCCTTGTGGTTCGTCTAATTTTACGGCTACGCCATCTTCATTGATAAGCGTGTCAGTCATAGGATTAAATGTCAAATCACCCGCTATAGCAAATGCCGTAACGATTTCAGGCGAGGCAACAAAAGCGTGTGTACTTGCATAACCATCATTGCGTTTCGCAAAATTGCGGTTGAAAGACGTGATGATAGAGTTAGCGCGGTTCGGGTCATCGATGTGCCTTGCCCATTGCCCAATACAAGGGCCGCAAGCATTTGCAAGCACTACACCACCCATTTTGTCAAATATAGCCAAAATGCCATCGCGTTCAGCCGTAAAACGTACTGTTTCAGAGCCTGGAGTTATCGTAAATTCAGCTTTTGCTTTTAGCTTTTTGTCTATGGCTTGTTGCGCCAAAGAAGAGGCACGCGTAAGGTCTTCATAGCTTGAGTTGGTACAAGAACCAATCAAACCTACTTCCAATTTTGCAGGATAGTTGTTGTCTTTTACAGCTTGCGCAAATTTAGAAAGAGGCCAAGCCAAATCAGGCGTAAAAGGCCCGTTTACGTAAGGTTCAAGCGTGTTCAGGTCAAGCTCAATCACTTCATCATAATACGCTGTTGGGTTTGCCATTACTTCAGCATCAGGGCGCAAATGGTCTTGATATTGTTTGGCAAGTTCCGCTACGTCTTTACGGTCGGTAGAGGCAAGGTAGTCATAAATATTTTGGTCATAACCAAAAACAGAGGTAGTTGCGCCAATTTCCGCGCCCATGTTGCAAATCGTACCCTTGCCTGTAGCGGAGAGCGAGTCTGCGCCTTCACCAAAATATTCTACGATACAGCCTGTGCCACCTTTTACAGTGAGCTTGCCTGCCACCCAAAGGATTACGTCTTTGGCTGAAGTCCAGCCAGAAAGCTTGCCTGTGAGTTTGATGCCTATGAGTTTGGGGAATTTCAATTCCCATGCCATGCCTGCCATTACATCTACTGCATCAGCACCGCCCACACCTATAGCAATCATACCCAAACCACCTGCGTTAGGCGTGTGTGAGTCTGTGCCTATCATCATACCGCCAGGGAAGGCGTAATTTTCTAGTACCACTTGGTGAATAATACCTGCACCTGGCTTCCAGAAGCCGATTCCGTATTTATTAGAAACGGAGGCAAGGAAATCATAAACTTCTTTATTGCCTGAATTGGCAGTTTCGAGGTCTTGTTTTGCCCCTGCTTTGGCTTGGATAAGGTGGTCGCAATGCACTGTACTCGGTACAGCCACTTGTGGCTTGCCTGCCGACATGAACTGCAGGAGAGCCATTTGTGCGGTAGCATCTTGCATGGCTACACGGTCGGGCGCGAAATCTACATAGTCTTTTCCACGTCCAAAGGCGTGGGTAGGCAAGCCGTCAAATAAGTGCGAGTAGAGGATTTTCTCCGCTAAAGTGAGGGACTTGCCCGTTAGTTCGCGAGCTTTTGCGATGCGTTCACCCATGCGAGTGTACACCGCTTTAATCATTTCAATATCAAAAGCCATGAGATAGGGGGTATAATAAAGGTTCTTTTAAGGGACAAAAATAGGTTTTTTTGCATGAAAAACAGCATTTTGCCGTTTTTTTTGTTATGCTACGCATAATTTGAAAACTCTTTCACGGTTTGAATCATCAATTTTACTTTATCAGGGTTAATATCAGGATAAAGCCCATGCCCAAGATTTACAATGTGTCGGTCGCCAAACGAGGCGAGCATAGTCTTTACACCCTGTACCAATACATCATCAGGGGCGTATAACATACATGGATCGAGATTGCCTTGCAAGATTTTGTCCTTGCCTACCTGCTGACGCACTACTTGTGGCGACATATTCCAGTCTAATCCTAAGGCGACACAAGGCAACTTGCCTAATTCTTCCATAGCGAAAAATGCACCTTTGGCAAACACAATCAACGGCACTTCTGTAATTGCCTCGCAAATTTGCTGTATGTATGGCATGGCAAAGCGGGTATAACTTTCAGGCGATAAAATGCCTGCCCATGAGTCAAATAACTGTACAACATCTGCCCCTGCACGTATTTGAGCTTTCAAATAATCAATTGTGCTGAGGGTTATTTTTTGCAAAAGAGCTTCGGAAAGGGCAGGGTTTTCATATAACATTGCCTTTGCTTTGCTGAACGTTTTAGAACCGCTCCCTTCAATCATATATGAAAAGATAGTCCAAGGCGCACCTGCAAAGCCAATTAAAGGGACACGGTTTTCTAACCGTTGTTTGGTAATTCGAATAGCATCTAAAACATATTTCAGCGAGATTTCAGCCTCCACTACCTGCATTCGCTCTACGTCAGCCATAGTATGGATAGTGGTAGGAAAATGAGGGCCCTTGCTTTCCAACATTTGATAAGGCAGTCCCATCGCTTCAGGTATAACCAAAATATCAGAAAAAATAATAGCCGCGTCCACTCCCAATATATCAACGGGTTGTACTGTAACTTCTGCTGCAAGTTCAGGATTTGTAACGAGTCCAATAAAATCTTTTGCTTGTTGGCGCGTAGCGCGATATTCAGGCAAGATGCGCCCTGCTTGTCGCATGAGCCAAATCGGTTTACGTGTAGTGGTTTCGCCTCGCAAAGTACGAAGCAAAAGGTCATTTTTCAATTCCATGTCGCAAAGTTAAGCATAAACTTCAAAAAGACAAATTCCATAGTTTCGCTATCATAGGTGCGCCTCCCAGCGTAAGATACATGGCGATAGTCCACAAGGCAGACGCATATTCTATCATTTTGGCGAGCCTTGCCTGCTTGTAACGCAAGAATAGGCAGGCAGGCAAGGCGCATAAAACTAATACAAAACCCAATACGATAATTGACACAAGTCCGTAACCTGCAAAATGACTTGCCTGCACGCTCCAAAAAAACGTAAAAATCAACATGGCTATCCATAATAAAGTAGCCTGATTCGCACCCAACATACTACTATAAGTTACAACGCCTTCAGACTCTTGTGCAGGAATGCGAATTTTTCTGCCTATTTCCAATACAATACCATTCATAAACGATACAACAAAGAAAAAAAGCAAGCCTATTGGTGCTTCTACTCCTGCCAATAGCCAATCTAAGCCACTCGCATACGTATCGACTAAGGGAATAATCAACATGTGCGAAACAACGTACCAAAACTGATGCTTTTTCAACCATTCCCCTATAAAAAACTCTTTTCCCATAAGAAGTAAATAGCCCATGACCAAGCCGTAAATCCATAACATGGCAGGAAAGAAAACAAGATTCACCGCTATTTGCAATACAACCAAAATGCCTCCCAAAATGCCCAATTCGCGCAAAGAAACTAAGCCACGCGGTACAGGCAACTCTTTTCTATAAAGCGCGTCCTCTTTGGCATCTTTGAACTCATCAAAAATACGCACCAATAAAAACAAGGTTATCGTAACAAAAACGCCTAAAAAATAGGTTTTTAAATCAATAAAACCCTGCACACCTCGACAAATGCGGGCATACGAAATGGCAGAAAAGCTAAACGCGCTTATCAATACGCCGTG
>JAYTNK010000409.1:0-6732 GCA_043748375.1 Cytophagales bacterium | reverse complement strand
TTTAGACAACCCCGAATGGGGTTGAACTATGAATAGCCCCACGTGAAACGTGGGGTAAGCGAAAAGTCATATCCCAAAACCAATTTCGTATGTGTATATCCAGTTATCCTTATATACTATGAAAGCGATTTACATAAATAATTTTTACTTTTTAATAATATTTAGTTTTAATTATAGTATAATATTCTGAAAAAATAAATTTTTCAAAACTATAAAAAATCAAAATTTTACAGCACGCCACTTTTTGATTCCAGCACGGAGATTCCTACAGTAAGTTACTTTTTAAAATGTAAGCTCTTGCCTAATTTAGACCGACAAAACAGGTGTCTTTTAGTTTTACGTTGTAAAAAAACCTTCGTTTGCAAAGAATGAATACTTTGCAAACGAAGGTTTTTTTATGCAGTTAAGAAAATAATTACAAGGTACGTTTAATTTCCTTTTCTTCGTAACTTTCTATAACATCTCCTACTTTAATGTCGTGGAAGTTTTTGAGGCTAATACCACATTCGTAGTTATGTTTTACTTCTGATACATCATCTTTGAAACGTTTGAGTGCGCTGATTTCGCCTTCAAAAGCCACGATGCCATCACGAATAAGGCGAATTTTGTTATTGCGTTTTATATAACCGTCTGTTACGTAACAACCTGCTACTGTACCAACTTTGGTTATTTTGAACACATCACGCACTTCAACATTGCCTACAATACTTTCTTCTATTTTAGGAGCAAGCATACCTTCCATGGCATCTTTCACTTCCTCTATCGCTTTATAAATGACAGAGTATTGTTTAATCTGCACTTTTTCTTGCTCGGCAGCCAATTTAGCTTTGGGTGAAGGGCGTACTTGGAACGCAATAATGATAGCATCAGAAGTGCTGGCAAGCATGATGTCCGTTTCTGAAATAGGACCTACAGCTTTGTGCAAGATATTTACTTGAACTTCTTCTGTGGATAGCTTGAGCAATGAATCAGAAAGGGCTTCTACCGAACCATCAACATCACCTTTCACAATAAGTTTTAATTCTTGGAAGCTACTAAGGGCGCGTCTTCTTCCTATTTCCTCAAGTGTCATGCCTTTGGTTGCGCGTACACTTTGGGCGCGTAAGATTTGTTCGCGTTTAGCAGCAACTTCGCGTGCATCACGTTCATTCTCCATTACTTTGAAGATATCACCTGCTTGTGGCGCACCATCTAAGCCTAATATTTGCACAGGCGTGGCAGGCGGAGCAACTTTAAGGCGTTTGCCTCTATGATCCATCATGGCTTTTATTTTGCCATAATGCGAACCCGCGAGTACGGCATCACCTACTTTGAGTGTACCTGTTTGTACCAATACAGTTGTAACATAGCCCTTACCTTTGTCGAGTGTAGCTTCTATAACCGTACCTGTAGCTTTTTTGATAGGGTCGGCCTTGAGTTCAAGTATTTCTGCCTCCAGCAATATTTTCTCTAAGAGGTCAGCAATACCCGTACCTTTTTTGGCAGATATTTCTTGGTCTTGGAACTTGCCTCCCCAACTTTCTACAAGTACATTTTCTTGTGCAAGTTCTTTTTTAATTTTTTCTACATCTGCCGTTTCCTTATCTACTTTATTGATAGCAATAATCATAGGCACACCCGCTACACGCGCATGGTTAATAGCTTCTTTTGTTTGAGGCATTACACTATCATCGGCTGCCACTACAATAATTACAATATCTGTAACTTTTGCCCCCCTTGCCCGCATAGCGGTAAAGGCTTCGTGTCCTGGTGTATCCAAGAATACAACTCTCTGACCACTTTCTGTTAGCACATCATACGCGCCAATGTGTTGCGTAATACCGCCTGATTCGGAAGCCATAACATTAGCCGTACGAATATAATCGAGGAGTGAGGTTTTACCATGATCGACGTGTCCCATAATTGTAACAATAGGCGCACGAGGACGTAGGTTTTCCACGATTACCTCTTCTACTTCGGCTGCATCTTCTTCGGTTAGGCTAATGAATTCGACATCAAAACCAAACTCGGTAGTCATGAACGTGATAGCTTCAGCATCAAGACGTTGATTGATGGAAATAAACATTCCCATGCCCAATGCCGCAGAAATAACATCACTCACAGGCGTATTCATCAAATTGGCAAGCTCGCTTGTAGAGATAAACTCTGTTACGCGCAATACTGTTGTTTCTTCAGTTGCTTCGCCCTCTTGATTTTCGCGTTTGCCACGTGTACGCTTAGCACTTTTGCCCTTGCCTCCCGACATAGCCGAGAAGGTTTGCTTGATTTGTGATTTTACATCACTTGCACTTACGGGAGCTGTTTGCTTGCGATTGTTGCGGTTGTTATTATTTCTATTTTGACTGTTGTTTGTACCTGTATTATTGTTGCCTCCTGTATTGTTGCTCCTATTTTGCCCTTGATTTACAACGGTAATGGGACGGCTATTATTATTAGGAGGTACATTTGAATTTGTGTTATTATTTCTATTATTCCTGTGCTGATTGTTGTTGTTACTTTTGTTTTGAGTGGTATTATTTTGAGTGGTTTGATTATTGGTGGTAGCAGTTACGGTTTGGTTGGTCGTACTATTGGGTTTGGTATCGCTTGATGCAACTCTATCTCCCTCTTTACGTTTACGTTTACGCTTTTTGCGTTTTTCGTCATTGTTATTACTTGCGCCGCTATCTTTCTTGCGCCCTTTGTCTGCGACAGGGAGTTGAATATTACCCAATATTGTAAGCCCTTTGAGTTGGTCACCTTTTGCTTTTATTACTTCGAGTTCAGGCTCAGGAATGGCTTCGTTTTCGGGTAGTTTAGGAGTAACGATTTCATCAATAGGCTTTTCGGCTATTTTGAGGTTAGTTTTATCTTTATCCTTTTGTTGTTCGTTTCGGTTTTTGTCGCGGTTTCTGTCGTTTCGGTTATTGTCATTGGTGCGAGTTTCTTGTTTTTTCTCACCATGCACTTGCCCACCTTGCCCCGTTTGTTTTGTTTGGGTTTGGGTTTGGATTTTGTCCTTATTTCGGTCTTTGCTGTCTTTGCTGTCTTTGTTATTTCGCTTGTCTTTGTTTGAAGAAAAGGGGTTGCTATAACGGTCTCCTTTCTTCTGCTCAGGCAAATCGATTTTCCCCAATATTTTTGGGCCTATGGTACGTCCCGATATAGTTTCAGGTTCTTTTGTGGTAGTTCCTTCTTTTACTTCGGTTTTTACTTCAGTTTTATTAACCTCCTCTTTTTTGGGTTCGGCTTCCGTCTTTACTTCAGCAGAAACTTCGACTTTCGCGTCTATTTTTGTTTCGGCGGCTTTATTTTCTACGTGTTTGACTTCTGTAGTTTTTTGAGCAGGGATTTCTTTTACTGCTGTTTCTTTGTTTACTACAGGCGCGTTGGTTTTCTCGATGACTTTGGTTTCAGTGGCAGAAGCGGCTGTTTTTACAGTTTTCGCTTTATTTTCTACGGCTTCTTGGGGCGTAGCGGTTTTATGAGAAACGGTATGCTCAACAGTTTTGGGCGTAGTGTTAAAGAGTTCAACGATGTGTGAACCCTTAAGTGAAATGCCGAAATCTGAAGCAATAGTTTCCACTTGTTTGAGCGTGATTTTCGAGTTGGCATCAAACTCACTTCCGAACCCTTTTTTATCGAGATGTGCGATAAGGGTTTGGATAGGTTTGCTGAACTCTTTAGCGACCTTATTGAGCCGTATGGTTTTTTCTTCTGCCATAAGTTTTTTTTTAGCCTCGTCGTGAGGAAGTAGGGGGATTGGGTTGGTTTAAAAACAAAAAAAAGGGCTATAAGCCCTTTGTCATGAATACAAATTCTACTAAAACCGCAACGGATACGACAAAGAATGGCGCGTGATTCGCGCTTCGGGTGCGTACCCCTGATTACATCTGTGGACAGTGCTGTTGCATATGGGTTTGGTTTAGTGAATGTTGGATTTAGACTTGGGTTCATATTATTAGGTGCAAAGGTAATACAGTTTTTTGGAAAAACAAAATATTATTGTTTTTTTTAAATTTATTTTTTGCCCTCTCCCCTACCCTTCTTTATCAAAGGGCAAAAAAGAGTTTTAAAGAGCAACGTAATTTTATAAATTTCGAATACGCCAAGGGGCAGGATAATAGTTATTCCATCTATTTGGCAATGCCTTGAGCCAGCCCAAGCCCAAACCGTTATGCGTAGCCAAATGCCATCCTTTTTGGGCAGGCACGGGCGTGGCAATATCGTTTTTACGCAAAAAATCTAGGGCATCATGGGTAGGCAAGGCGATTTGTGGTATGTTTATACTTGTCTTGCCTGCCAATGCCCATGCTGCGGCAGGCTCAAGGTCATCATGCTTTCGTGTACCTATATGATAGCCTGTACTCCACGCGCCAAGTGCTTCGCCAAGCGTGTGCATAAGGTCGGCTTGCACTGCAGGGAGTGCAAAAACATCATTTTTTGCTGTTTGATACACTTTATATTGGCTTAAATCAGCTACCCAGTCCGTCAGAAAATCTTGTTTTTTGGCAGTAATAGGCAATAAATGGGGGTTTTTAATGTGCGGTTTTTTGTATTTTTCACTGTCATTTTTGCGCAGGCAACTCACAAAAAAGCCTTCTCCTTGCAATAAGTGTGGATAAAATCTATAGCTATATAGTATGTGTCCATTTTGTATCGTTTCTTCGGCTATAATCCCCCATGATTCAGGCACTGTCAATTTTATACTCTCCCAACCATCAGCCAATAAAGGCAATAAATTTAGCTCGTTTTCTTGTCTATTAAAAGTACACGTACTATAAATCAAAACACCGCCTTCTTTCAAGGTAGGCAAGATGTTTTGCAAAATGCCTTGCTGACGCGCTACGCAAATCCGCACATTAGCAGGCGACCACTCCTGTCTTGCCTCCCTGTCTTTACGAAACATACCCTCGCCAGAGCAGGGCGCGTCTAAAACGACTGCATCAAAAACGCCTGTAAGTTGTCCTATTTTTTCGCTATTTTGATTGGTTAAAATGAAGTTCCCTTGTCCAAAACGGCTTAGATTTTCGCCCAATATTTGAGCGCGTTGTCGTATGATTTCATTGCTTACTAAGATAGACTCTGCTGAAAGCAAACTCAATAGGTGCGTACTCTTGCCGCCAGGCGCGGCGCACAAATCCAAGACTTGCAATGCCTCTTCTAAAGGCAAGACCTGACGCAAAACCTCGCCTACGAACATAGAAGATGCCTCTTGTACATAATAACTACCAGCCCAAAAATCTACATCTGTGGTAAAACTCGGGCGGGTAGGCAAGTACCTACCTTGCGCCTCCCATGCTACGGCAGGCAAGTCCTGAAATGTGTTCGCGACAGTCGGTTTGTACGGGTTTAGCCTTAACGAAATAGGCGCGACAGTTTCTAATGCCTCCAAAAAAGCATGATGTGTATGGGCAGGCAAGCCAAAATCAGCCTCTTTTATAAAATCGTTTGGAAGCATAGTAGGAGAATGTACCATTTAAGATTTTTGATTTGCGATTACAAAACACGGTAATCAATATCTTAATAAATGTAAAAGTGAGTAACTTATTTAATGCTTGTTCCTTGCAAACAAAGGTACAGCCTTTTCATGTAAAAAATGTGAATAGCGGATTATATTTATAACACTGTTATTCATATAAAAGTTGTAAGTAGCTTTTAATCAAGCTATTAACTATTTTTTTACACCCCATATTATATAATAAATTTGGAAAGCCTACACATCAGATGTACTTTTGTCTAAATGTTTATCGACATTTCTGTAATATTTGGTAGGCAAGTCCCTACTCATGGTTCAACTTTGTAGTCAATCCCTTGCAATCCACCGAAACCACTTTCCTCAGCCTTGTGCGTGAGCATCAGCGCATCATACATAAAGTTTGCCGTATGTATGCTGATGATGCAGATGATAGGCAAGACCTTTTTCAAGAGGTCGTACTACAATTGTGGCGCGCCTTTCCAAGCTTCAGAGGCGAGGCAAAGATTACGACTTGGCTCTACCGCGTAGCCCTCAATGTAGCTATTTCGGACTTGCGCAAGAAGAAATCGCGCCCCGCCCCTGATAGACTAAACGAACAACTCCTCAACTTTAAAGATGATACTGTACAAGCCTTCCAAGACGAAAACGTGCAACTGCTCTATAAAGCTATCGAACACCTATCACAAGTCGAAAAAGCACTTGTAATGTTGTATTTAGAAGAGAAATCGTATGACGAAATAGCCGAAATAATGGGCATCACTGCCAACAACGCTCGTGTAAAAATGCACCGACTCCAAGAGAAATTACGTAAAATAATGGCAACCATTACGTAGAAAAAAGCAAGGTTTTTTTTGAGTAACAAATTAGTTAGGCTGTAATTTGCGAACAGCATCTAATACTCAAAAAGAAAAATCGCAGATACGAAAATACAAACTTATTTAATTTTCATTTCGTAGCAACACACCCTAAAAATACACACTAAAAATATGGAATTAGATGACCTCCAAAAAACATGGCGCGACTTAAATAAAGAAACAGCCACAGACCATACGTTGGACAGTGATAGCCTCCGCCTTATTTTACAAGGGCGTTCAAGAGGTGTATTGGAGCAGTTGCGTTTCAATAGTCGAATAGAATTGCTTATAAATATGGTGTGCGCGGTATTGTTGTTTGCGGGTATTGTATTAGAAGACAACTTTTTGATGCGACTCGTATTTGGTGCTTTTTTAGTTTACGAGGTGCTGTTAGGATACTACTTTTATCAAAAGCTACAC
>JAYTNK010000408.1:0-3548 GCA_043748375.1 Cytophagales bacterium | reverse complement strand
CGAATTTGATATGGCCTATAAATCACTCGCTTTAGATGACATTCATTACAATTATGACAAAGCCAATGCAGGTTCTTTTAAAGACTATGTGCCGAGTTTTTACAATTTGGGCTACTATCTCACAGGGTATGCGCGGCGCGAATTTGGGGCTGATGTATGGCAGAAAGTAGTCAATGATGCTGTACAATTTAAAGGTGTTTTTTACCCCTTTGCCCGAAATATGAAAAAACACATGGGACTTCGCCCTAGAAAATTATATGAAAAGGCATTTCAAGAACTAGACAATAATTGGAAAGAAGAAGCAACCAAAGCATGGCAAGGCAGTGCTGCTGAATTGGATAATGACAGGAAAGAAGAAGCAACCAAAGCATGGCAAGATAGTTCCATATTGCTTTCTACCGAAATCAAAAAATATTATACCGATTATCGCCTACCTCAATATGCAGATGACAATACGTTGATAGTAGAAAAGAGTAGTTTCAAGGAGATTAGAACTTTCTATCGATTCCGTAGAACCCTTCCTACGCGCATGAAAGGAGAACGCCTTTTCTCTCCAGGCATCAATGTTAGTGCCAATACTACACTTTCTATCAATAAAGGCGTGATGGTTTGGAGTGAACTTGCCTACCATGAGCGTTGGGGAGGCAAGAATTATTCGATTATTCGCTTGAAAGACCAGAATTTGCCTATAGTCCGTAAACTGACTTCTAAATCTCGTTATTTTGCGCCTGCCCTTTCGCCCGATAATAGTCAAATTGTAGCCGTAGATGTGCCTGACAGTCTGCGTTATAGCCTTGTATTGCTCTCTACTGGAACAGGCAAGGAGATAAAACGCTTGCCCAATCCAAACAATTATTTCTTTTCTTTCCCTATTTTTACGCCTGATGGACGGCATGTTATCGTTGTAACGCAACAAGGCGAACATAATTGGCTGACTGAAGTTGATTTAGCTACAGGCGAGATGCGTGAATTGACAGCGCGTACATATTGGCAATTAAGTTATCCTTGTGCTACCGAACAGCACGTTTTTTTTAGTGCCGCCTATACGGGCGCAAACCAAATTTTTGCCCTCAAACGCAACACAGATAGCCTTTCAGGTTACAAATCACGCACTTGGGGCGTTTTTTCCTGCTGTTTCGCCCAATCAAAAATACCTTGCCTACAGTGGATTTAGTGCGCTTGGTTATAACTTGTATGAGATGGAATTGAAGCCTGAAAATTGGAAGTCTTACCTGCCCAAAACAGAAAATAAATTGCGCTTTTTTGTGCCTATTCAAAAACAAGAAGGCGGAGAAAGTATCATCACAAAGGTAGGCAAGGAGCAATTCGAGGTTAAAAAGTTTCGCAAGGCTTCAGGTTTATTGAATGTACATAGCCTATTGCCTTATGCCTATCCGCCTGAAGTGGGCTTGCGCCTATTAGCCGATAATAAGTTTAGTACTTTTTCGGGAGAGGCTGAAAGCTACTACAATATAAATGAAGGCACATGGCGACATAACGTTACCTTTAACTATGCGCAATTCTATCCTATTTTTCGAGCAGGTTTTGCGCAAGGCAATCGAGTGAGGAGCTTGATAAACTATAGACGCGAGTCTGATACCGCTTTCGTAGCTACTTTTTATAATGAACGATGGCAAGAAAAGGATTTTTATGTAGGTGTACGCGTACCGTTTAATCTTACTCGTGGTACGGTATTTAACAATATCACGTTTTCAACGGACTATCACTATTTGCAATTAGAGAGTGAAAATATTTTTTTAGATAATAGCCAAAATATACGCTACAGAATAAAAAATATAGCTATTCCACGCGATAACCCCCGCTTTTTTCAACCTCGCCTACAAAACCAAGCCCTTCATACGCTTGATTTCCGCTTGCGTACGAGTAGCCAAGCCTCTACTGCACACCGCCAATTTCTACCGCGTTGGGGCGTATTTAGTGAGATTCGCTATTTGAGTACCATAGGCAATAGTAACTTAAAAGGCAATACTTTTTTAGCACGGCTTGATTTTTTTATACCCAGTTTTTGGAAAACGCACAGCATTTCGGTTAATTTTGCCTACCAATACGAAAAATTTACCAACAATTATAAGTTTAGAAATCTCTTTTTTTATCCAAAAGGCTATACCACAACTCTTCGCAGCGATGGGGTAGGCAAGTTTGGTATCAATTATGCTCTCCCGCTTGTATATCCTGACCTCAAATTAGGCTCGTTAGTTTATCTCAATCGCATCAAGCTAAATGGCTTTTTTGATGCTGCTATTGTCAATTTTAATTCTATTTATCCACCTTTTCAGAGGACAATAATTAGGGTTGATTATATGCGTTCTATGGGTTTTGATTTAACGTTTGACACAAAGATTTTACGTTTGTTGGAGCTTGAGATAGGTGTCCGATATAGTTATCTACTTGATTATCGGCTTGTAGGTCAGAAAATTCCTCATAATTTTCAATTTTTGTTTTTAGGAGTAGGTATATAATCGATTAGTTTTGCATAACAAACGCCCTTGCCTGCGTAGGCAAGGGCGTTTATTTATTATCCAACTTATCACCTTAACTTATCCTTTATTTTTTATACCGTTGTTGATGTTTCGAAAAATTGGGTGTAATTTTGTTCTATAGCTACACTTTTCTACCCAATTTTTCGCCCACCAAGTGTCGAAAAGTGCGGCAGCGGAGTATGTGTAAAATAAAGACCTTGCTTGACCTTTCCGAACACCAATAACGGCAAAAAGAATTATGAAATCTATTTTTCTATTTTTAACACTTTTTTGTTTTTGTCACAAAACTCACGGACAAAATTTTTCTTTGAATCAAGAATTTGAAACAGAAAAGCTCATTTATCAAAAAATTAGCGAGTACAAATTGATTGTATTTATATCGGAAGTGGATAAGCTTTATATAGAAAGTTATCCATCTTTAAAAAAAACGGTTATTCGGTTTAATGGGAAGCAAGATACTTTAATTTATTATATAGCTATGGATTATTTCTCAGGTGCCTATAGAAGTAAGTTGCGTACAAAGAAAAAGCTATTTTTGATACTGACAAATTTCCCTCCTCATTGTTTGGGGCTTGCATGTTCTGTTTCACAAACCTCGATCATTGAATTGAGTAATAGTAAAATTCATAGAATTCTATGTTTTAGCACATTTCGTAACCCTTTAGAATTGATGAAGGTTAAACATAAAAAACTTTATGTTCATATTCTAAGGGAAAACAACATAGTTGCAGATTATTTGGGAATAAAAAATGAAGTTTTTTTAATGACAACATTTAGACTCAATAAGAGGTTTAAATTAGTTTATGATGATAATGAGGCTAATGGTTGCTATGAATTAATAGACAAAAAAAACTTAAAAAAAAGACCTTGTCCATTTGGCTATAGACCCATGAAAGACCATGTTTTTTGAGTAAAAAACAAACCAACTACGCAGGTGGCTTTATTTATGAGGGTGGGCAACTACAATTTTCTCGCAGACATCGAAAAGACAGGCAAGCCTGACAACAAGTTTCTGCCGTTGTTGGTATTTCGAAAGGTGGGTCTAAT
>JAYTNK010000407.1:0-12612 GCA_043748375.1 Cytophagales bacterium | reverse complement strand
GGTTTAGATTTTGCATGCTATCCCACAATTTTAATCGCGGGAAGCTTAAGCTAAAAAGCCCTGCACGTAGGCAAGGCTTTTTTACAGTTTTTGGTTGTTATGTGGCTTTTTAGACTTTCAAATATTTATTTGAAAGCCATTTTATAGCGCAAGTTGCTGTAATCTCGCATTTCACAAACGACCTTGCCTATGAACATATCTGCTTCTATTCGGACAGGCACGCGGTTTTTATCGTCAGATACCCAAAAACGTATAGAGTTTTCACCACTAAACATTTGATTGGCGGGCATAATGGGTGCAAGACGGTGCGCCATAATACGTCCAAACTTGGTTTTTACTTCCTCTTTGCCTTTATAACGAATTTGCAGGCTATACACAACATCTTCTAATACGCCCGATATGGTTATGATTTCACCCTCTTTGTACTTGCTAAAATCTATAGTGCGCAGAAAGTAATAACCACTTATCATATCTTGTGCATAATCGGGTGTTTTGAATGTTTTTTTGCCTTTGGTATGCGGTTTCTTCGCGTCATCTTTCATGCCATACTCTTCATATTTTAGCACAGCATTGTTTCGCAAAGGCGAAAAATCTACCACCTCTTCGCGTCTATAATCGCCTTCTTCAATATGTCGATAGAAGCGGTGCGAAACAAACGATGCGGTATCCATGTAGGTACGCCATGTATCATCTATACGCACCAATGCTCCTCCAAAGCCTGCCGACTTGCCTACCACATCTACGCGATAGCACATGCGGTCGTTCAGGGTGTATATTTTGGGTTGCACATCTACAGTAGCAGTGCCTGCAGTTAACATTCCATAATGCACCAAATACTCGATGTGTTCACTTTTATTAAACGTATCATTTTTGATTTGGCGGTAACGGTCTTCAGTAACAAAACTTGAAAGTATGCCTACCAATAATATCCAACTTGCGATGCTTTTCATTTTAATATTTATTTTGAAGTTTATATATCTACATACGTAATACCTATTCAACAAGGTTTTAGTTGAAAGATGGATTAACAAAACATTAAGAGCTAAACCCCATTTCCAGCGTTTTGAAGGTGTTTTTCCTTGTTTTAAACTGTTAGATTTGAGCTAGCAAATGTAGCCTATTTTTTGTCATATCCATTCATTTACATCCACTTTTCTGTAATTTTAACCAATAATTTTACTAAAATACTTATAGTCAATAAATTAATCATATATATACGCTATATGAAAAATTTGTTTTTGCATTGCTTTCGCTGTATTTTGTGTAGGCAAGGTTTTGCTATTTTCACGTATGCCTATATACCAAGTCCTTATGTTACGCCTATGTTAATTTAATTATAACAAAATGATTTTTTCAAAAATAACTTAACAAACTCTTTTACAGTGTATTAAGTGGTTTTCGCTGTTTACTAAAGCATAAAGAAACCTTAATAGCCTTTAGCACACTGTTTCAAAAATAGAAGCCTAATTTTGCACCGCGAAACAGGAGCAAATTTTTAATACTTTGTAACTGTCTTGCAGGAGTTAAACTAAAAATCATTTTTCTATTTTTTCAAATGCGTAAGTTCTTATACCACTTTTTCTTGTGTGCTACAGTAGTAGCAGTATTTACCTTAAACTTTGCCTACGCCCAACAAACAGGGAGTATCAAAGGACAACTCATAGATAGTACCGCCAATGAAGCACTCATCGGGGCGACTATCCAAATAGAGAATACAAGCATTGGCGCAGCCACTGATGTAGAAGGCAATTTTCAAATCAATAATATACAAGCAGGTACTTATACCTTTGTGATAGCTACTTTGGGTTATCAAACCAAAAAAATAGACGGCGTACAAATACAAGCAGGCAAGGTTACTATCTTGAATACCTACCTTAAAGTTGATGCAAACACATTAGGTGATATTGTTCTTGTAGCACAACGCGAAACGATGAGTGAATTAGCCGTTATTTCTGAAATAAAAATGGCAGAGCAAGTCGCGGTAGGTATAGGTGCAGAACAAATTCAAAAAGGACAAGACCGCGATGCTGCACAGGTTGTAAAACGTATTGCTGGAGTATCTATTTTTGATGATCGCTTTATTATGATTCGCGGATTGGCACAACGTTATAATACTGTAATGCTCAATGATGCGCTTGCGCCAAGCTCAGAAGTAGATATTCGTGCCTTTTCGTTTGATATGCTCCCAAGCAGTGCCATAGACCGCATTTTAATCTATAAATCAGGGGCAGGCGAGTTGCCAGGCGAGTTTGCAGGAGGTATTGTGAAAGTATATACCAAACTTGCTCCCACCGAAAACTTTACCAGCATAGGTGTAGGCACAGGTTTTCGCGTAGGCACTACCTTCAATCAAGCACCTGCTTACCAAAAAAGTGGCACAGACTTCTTAGGTTTTGATAACGGATTAAGGAGCTTGCCTACCAATATGCCTAACACCCAAACATTCAAAGGTTTAAGCGGAGCAGAACGCGCTACTTTTGCTAACAAATTACAAAATAATTGGGCATTGAATAATACTGAAGTAAAGCCTGACTTGCGCCTTAATTTCAACATGGGACGTAGATTTACACTCGGTAACATACAAGTAGGTAATCTTACTTCCCTTGCTTACAGCCGTACTAACCAATATGTAGATAATGTTACACGCCACAGAATCGGTACGTACTTGCCTGCCCAAGACAAAGTAATCCTTGATTTTGGTTTTAATGACCAAACATTCGCCCAAAATACTCGCATTAGTGCTATCAATAACTGGTCGTTTGTATTCAACAGATATAATAAAATAGAGTTCCGAAACTTCTTCAACCAAATGGGGAACTTAGAAACCATAGACCGTACCGCTACGGACTTTGTAAATACTAATGATATACTTTACAAAACGCTCCGATACGAACAACGCAGTATTTATAGCTCACAAATAAGTGGTAAACACACGCTCAACGAGCAAGGTGCTGCAATCAAATGGTTAGCAGGATTTGGCTTTACCAATAGAAGAGAACCTGACTTCAGAAGATACAAATCCCAAAAAATTACAGGCACACAGGAACCCTTTGCCATGAGCATACCTACCAGCCCTAACGATAGAGAAGCCTCTCGTTTCTTTTCTAAGCTAAATGAATATGTATTCACAGGAAGTGTAGGCTACGAACTCCCTATAGGAGATAAAAAAGAAGAAGCAGAAAACGGTTCTAAATTCCGTGCAGGTATTTATACCGAAACAAAAGCGCGCCAATTTGACTCACGCTTCTTTTCTTATACCGAAGTACCGAATGCACCCGTAGGACAAGGCATCGCAGGTATCAATACCTTGCCTGCCGAGCAACTATTCAGCCCACAATATGTAAATGGTACAAATAACCTTACCCTTGCAGAAGGTACAGGCAACGATAACGCCTACCGAGCAAGCAACCTACTCATTGCTCCTTACTTAAGTCATTTTTGGGCTATCGCAGAAAAATTTAGCCTTGCTGTAGGTACACGTTTAGAATATAATGACCAAAAATTATTTACCAAAAAAGACGGCAAAGAAACACAAGTGGGAGGCAAGGCTATAGCAAGTTTCCTACCTTCTGTAAACTTTACCTTTAATGCCACCAATAAATCCCTTTTGCGTGCTGCTTACTCTTCCAGCATCAACCGCCCTGAATTTAGAGAGCTTGCGCCATTCGCGTATTACGAACCGAACTTAGAAGCCGTACAACAAGGAAATCCTTTGATGACCATAGCCCGCATCAATAACATAGACCTTCGCTATGAATATTACCCATCGCCTGCGGAAACCATCACCTTTGGCGTATTTTACAAACACTTCCGCAATCCTATAGAAAATCAGTTATTGGCAAGCTCAGGCATTGATACTTATCGCTTCTTACAAGCAAGTAAAGCCCAAAGTTATGGCGTAGAAGCTGAAATGAGAAAAGGATTTGCGAACGCTACAGGCAAGTTCCTACAAAATCTAACCTTAGTACTCAATGCGTCTTATATTGTGTCAAGGGTTACCAATCCTGAAACTATACAACTCGGTGATATACAAGTATCTACTGCCAATGCTATCCAAAAATCGCGTCCTATGTATGGACAATCGCCTTATTTGATAAATGCAGGCGTATATTATCAAGACGATAAAAGCAAATGGCAGGTAAGTTTATTATATAATGTAGCAGGTCCTCGCATTTTCGCTGTAGGCAATCTTGAAAATCCTTCTCAATATGAAATGCCACGCCACTCGCTGGATTTAACGGTAAGTAAAACCTTAAAAAATGGCATAGAAATTAAGTTTGGCGCACAAGAACTCTTAAACCCTACCTTCAGAATATTAGAAGATACAGAACTAAACGGAAAAATTCAAAAATTTGAACGCAGAAACCCTATTTATAGCTATCAAAGAGGGCAATACCTAACGCTCGCTATGAATTATAAATTCTAAGCAAATGCTGATGTAGGCAAGTCAAACAGTAATGTAGGCAAGTTATAAATCAAATATTAAAAAAATCAATATCTAAAAACCTTTAAATCTTATGAAGTCAGTACGTTTCTTATCTCTTTTGGCTCTTTTGAGTCTTTCATTGTGGTCTTGCGGTGGCAAAGATGATGACGATATAACAGGTGAACCCACTGACGCAGCGGGACGCATCATTATCAATGGCGACATTACGGCAAACCGTACACTCACCAAAAACAACAAGTACATTCTGCGCAATTACGTCTATGTAAAAAGTGGTATTACACTCACTATTGAAGCGGGTACAACCATCTTTGGTGATAAAGACTCTAAAGGTACACTTATCGTACAACAAGGCGCAAAACTTATCGCTGAAGGTACAGCTACTTCGCCTATTGTTTTTACTTCTGCACAGGCAAAAGGCTCTCGCGCTTATGGTGACTGGGGTGGTGTAGTATTAATGGGCAATGCACCCGTAAACCGTCCTGCTGCCAATCGCGTTCCTGAAGGCGGCATTAACGGCACGTATGGTGGCACGAATTCAGTCGACAATTCAGGTGTACTTAAATATGTGCGTATAGAATTTGCAGGCGTTTCATTAAGCACTACTGCCAACTCTGAAATCAACGGACTTACCTTATATGGTGTAGGCAGCGGCACTACCATCGAGTACGTACAAGTATCTTATTCAGGTGATGACTCTTTTGAATGGTTTGGTGGCAACGCAAACGCTAAATATTTGATAGCGCACCGCGGTTGGGATGATGATTTTGATACAGACTTTGGTTTCACAGGTAATGTGCAATATGCCGTATCTTTGCGCGACCCCTTGAAAGCTGACCAATCTTCTTCTAACGGTTTTGAATCTGACAACTTTGACCCAGGCACACCTGCTACAGGCGCAGAAAACGGTACGCCACTTACTGCCCCTACGTTTGCAAACGTAAGTATTTACTTAACCAACGCTGCTACCTTGCCTACGTCTACGGGTTCAGGCGCATATACAAGAGCTATGCACTTACGCCGCAATACAGCGACCTCTGTTTACAATAGCCTTTTTGTAGGATACCCCGAAGGTTTGCGTCTTGATGGCGGAGTAGGTTCTACTTACGATAATTATAGCACAGGTACTATGAAACTTCAGGGTGTTTATTTGGCAAACTCGCCTACCGCTATCGCCATAGCTAATGGCGCGGTTTTAGCAGACGTACAAAACATTTTTAACAACGTAGCCAACAAAAATAACATCACCACTAACGCTAACTTAGCCAACTTAATGTTAAATGCCAACGCTTTTAACTTAACCACTCCTAACTTTTTACCACAAGCAACATCACCACTTTTGACTGCTGCCAACGCTGCTACTGTTCCTGCAGGATTGACACAATCAAACTATATAGGTGCGTTTGACGGTACTAATAACTGGACTTCAGGCTGGGCAAACTTTGATCCTCAAAATACAGATTACTAATATAACTTGTTTAACTCCTAAACATTCAAAAAAGCCTGAAACAGTGTTTCAGGCTTTTTTATAGGCTTTAGAAATCTAAAGTAGCAAATTCGCCTCCCAATATAACTTTGTCGTCTGCGTTTAAGTGTTTGCGCAAAAGCGTAGCATAAATATTTCGAAAATCTATTTTATATTTCAAATCTCCTTCATCTAAGTCAGTTAAGTTTGGTACTTCGTTCCAAACACCTGCTTTGTTGAGCTTGCCTCCCATAAGAAACACGTTATTGGCTGTGCCATGGTCTGTGCCATTGCTGGCATTTTGGGCAACTCTGCGCCCAAATTCAGAGAAAGTCATTACCAATACATCTTGCCATTTGCCGCTTGCCTGCAAATCTTTTACAAAGACCTCTACAGCATCACTATATGTTTTAAGCAATCTTTCGTGTTGGCTTTTTTGATTTACATGGGTGTCGAAGCCTGCAAGTGAGGTATAATAAACACTTGTATCTACACCTGCGTTTATAAGTTGCGCCATACTTTTGAGTTGTTGCGCAAATTCATTATTGGGATAATTTTGGGTAGAAGTATAGGTTTTAACTTTGCTGTGGAGGTATTGGGCAGAAGAGACTGTTTCAGCAAGTGTTTTATATAAATAACTTGCTTCTGTATGTTCGGATTGTTGTTGGGAGGCAAGTTGCGCAAGTTGTTGTATAGATTGACTTTGTGTGGCGGCATATATTTTTTCAGCATCAGTAGTTGCCAATCCTTTTATCTTCGCGCCTTTAAGTGCCAAACTAAGCATATCGTCTATCTCGACTACTTCGTGTGCTGTCTTGCAATCACGCCCACAAGTGGCATCTAAATACCTGCCAAGCCAGCCTGTAGAAAGGTATTCGTTGCTTGCGCTTGCCGTTTGCCAAATATCCATTGACCTAAAATGCGAGCGGTCTGGGTTTGGATACCCCACTTGATTAAGAATGGTAAGGAAGCCTTTTTCGTATAGTTTATGCACGCCTGTCATAACGGGGTTTAATCCTAATTCATCATTCAGGCGTAATACCTCTGTTTTTGGTATGGCAATGCGAGGGCGTTTGGCATAATACACATCGTTTTGAAACGGCACGACAGTATTCAAGCCGTCATTGCCTCCCGAAAGTTGTATGATAACTAAAATCTTTTCGCCCATCGCTTTATGGGCAAGCAAAGGCGTTTCAAAGACTTTTAGGAATGAGGGTATGAGCATTGTCCCCAGTGTAGTAAGGGCAGATTTTTGCAAAAAGGCGCGGCGATTCATGGGAGAACAAATTTGATATAGCTATTAGACAACACAAGAGGGCAAAGGTTTACTTTTTCACTTTACAATCGCGCCTTGTTTTTCTAAAGACTCTTGGTTGCGCTCGCCTAAGACCGCGTGGCGGAAGTCTGCCTTCTCAAAAGTCTTGGCTTGGAGGACAGTATCCGAAATCTCGGCGTATTGAAAGTTGGTGCGGTATAGATTTGTATCGCGCATATCCACAGTGTTTATTTTGCTGTAGGCAAGGTCGGCTTTTGCAAGGTTTGCGAAGCGAAAATCAGAGCTAAATATATGGCATTTTTGGAGGTTTGCCATCGTAAAATCAACGGCTTGTAAGTTGGAATAGTCTAAATAACTTTCTGCCAAACTTGCCTGCGAAAAATCAGCATACAACATATTAGCCTTGTGCCACACGCCTTTCGATAGTTCTGCCCCAAGAAATTGGGCGTTGGCAAGGTTTGTTCCTGACCAATAGCTCTCAGGCAAATAGGCATTGCTTGCCTGCACATATTGGAGGTTAGCATTGTCAAAAACTGCCTTTGGCATACGCGCATATAACAATGAAGCGCGTTTTAAAGAGGCATAAGCAAAATTAGGGTTGTCGGCTTCGAAATAGCTTAGATTGGTTTGGTCAAGGTTTTGGTACGAAAGGTCTAAATGATAGGGCTTTGTTTTTTTGAGTAACCGCATCAATATATCTCGTTGAGAAACACTTTCGGGCATAAAATTTTCGAATATGCTCAAATGACTGACCATTGTCCAATACCCTAAAAAAGTATTCAACGTGGTTGTTTCAGGGTTTTCGTTGGTATCGGTTGCCCACGTAGGCGAGGCAAAAAAAGTTTCTAACAATTCGGGCAAGAAAACACCCAATCTTTGTGTAAGGTCGTGACGCGTTTGAGGAGCATATTTCAGGTTAATATGGCTCAGAAACGCCTCTATGTCTTGAGGTGTAGGTGTGTCGTGTGCGAATAGGCGCATGAGGTGCGAAATGGCGTTCGCGCCGTATGTCATTTTATACGCGCCAGCCGAATCCTTGCCAAGAAATTCCTGCTCAAGCGGAGGCAAAAGGGCTATCAAATCCATAAGCGCAAATGTAAGAGTTTTTTCTGTAAAAATTGTGCGTTTTCTTTTTGAGTAGCAAATCAGTTATTTTGTCCCTTGTAATGGGTGTCTGCTATGCAAAAAGAAAACGTGTAAAAAATTAAAAGCGTGAACTTTAGTATATCTTTGCATGATGAACGACCTACACATTACACTTATTCAAACTCCCTTACATTGGCAGAATCCACAGGCGAACCGCGCCATGCTGGAAGAGAAAATTTGGCAAATTACAGAAACGACCGACCTTATCGTCTTGCCCGAAATGTTTACAACAGGCTTTACTATGGAGGCAAGTGCATGGGCTGAACCCATGAACTTAACCACTTTCAAATGGCTACGCCAACAAGCCGAGCAAACAGGTGCGATGCTAATAGGAAGTTATATCATAGAAGCAAATGGGCAATATTTCAACCGACTCATAGCCATGAAGCCAGATGGCTCTTACCAACATTATGATAAACGCCACCTCTTTCGAATGGCAAACGAACACGAAATCTATACGGCAGGCAAGACACAAATTATCTGCGAATGGAAAGGTTGGCGCGTGATGCCGTTGGTTTGTTATGATTTGCGCTTTCCTGTTTGGAGCAGGAACAAAATGCTAGATTATGACCTCCTTTTGTATGTAGCCAACTGGCCTGCTCCACGCGCTCACGCATGGAAGTCGTTGTTAATGGCACGCGCCATCGAAAATCTTTCATACGTAATAGGCGTTAATAGGACAGGAGAGGACGGAAAAGGCTTGTTGTATGCAGGCGACTCTACTGCCATTGATTTTAAAGGTGATTATTTGATACAATGTGCAGAAGCAGAAACACTTGCCTCCGCTACACTATCCAAAGATAACCTGCATGAGTATAGGGCTAAGTTCCCTGCCTACAAAGATGCAGATGACTTTAACCTCCTATAAAAAAACAAAAAATTATTATTCATTCACTCATTTTATATTATGAAAATTATTATCCTTACGGTTGTTGCCCTCTTGTTAGGCGGCTATACCTCAAAGCCACGTGTTTTGCAAAGCGCGTGTTGTCATGCTACTACCGAGTTTGCAGCATTTGCTTCGCAAGAGAGCTTTTTGTATGCCCATGACGAGCCTATTGCCCTTGCCTGCCAACCGCAAACAGGCGAAATGACCAAATTTAAAACGCCTGACGGCAAAGAAGCGAGCGCGTATCTTATCAAGGCACAAAAAAAGAGTAATCGTTATGTGTTTGTTATCCATGAATGGTGGGGCTTAAACGATTACGTTAAACAAGAAGCTGAAAAGTATGCCAAAGATATGCCTAATGTAAATATCTTAGCCCTCGATATGTATGAGGGGCAGGTTACTGACAAACGCGAGGAGGCAGGCAAGCTTATGCAAGCCGTGCAATATGAACGTGGAAAAGCTATTGTAGAAGGCGCGCTTGCCTACGCAGGCAAGAAAGCAAAAATCGGTACTGTAGGTTGGTGTTTTGGCGGAGGCTGGTCATTACAAAGTGCCTTGCTGTTGGGCAAACAAGCTAAGGGATGCGTGATATACTATGGTATGCCCGAAAAAGATACAGAGAAACTAAAAACCTTGAATGCAGAAGTTTTAGGTATTTTCGCTTCGCAAGAAAAATGGATTACGACCGAAATTGTAAACACATTTGAGAAGAATATGAAAGACGCAGGCAAGTCTGTAACCATTAAAAACTTTGACGCAGACCATGCTTTTGCTAACCCCAGCAATCCGCGTTATAATGCCGAATATGCTACTCAAGCATACGCACTTAGCCTTGCGTTTTTAAAAAATAAACTTAAATAACGTTACACAGTCTGTAATGTGCCTTTTCTAAGACACCTCTTTTATAAAGCCTGCGCAAAAGCGTGGGCTTTTTTAGGCTTTTTCGGGTAACTAAGATTAAAATTTGCTACTCATTTTTTAAAATACCTGAAAAGGCAAAAACTTTGTGAGCTTTTATCTTTTCAGGTATAGAAAACGCTTTTAGTTATTCAACTTCACGCGTACAGCGTTCAGACCTTTTGGACCTTTTTCTGTTTCAAACGTAACCGTATCACCTTCTCTAATTTTGTCAATTAGTCCTGATGAGTGTACGAATATGTCCTCGCCGCCTACAGCAGGAGAAATAAAACCAAAGCCTTTTGTGTCATTGAAGAATTTAACTGTTCCTTCTTGCATAAAAATGTGGGGATGTAATCTTATTCAGCACAAGATTGAGTAAATGAATGGAGCTTTCGCTCTGTTAAAAATTATTTGCCACAAAGATAAACACTTTTTTTTGAAAACCAATTTTTTAAATCAACTTCCCCTCAAAGCACTAGAAAGGGGGGTTGGATTATTAACACTTTGTTAAGACAATCCTTGCAACTATTTGGCGTTAGGTAGCGTCTTTATAGTATAAAAAGGGTGTTTTTATTACAGTAAGACTTTTTATGCATAATCCGCTGATTTAGTAGATAATGAGTTCCGAAAACGATTGCAATGATGTATAAAAAATTAAATATTACAAAAAACATTGTTAAAGTACTTACTGTGGTTTTTTATTTGCAAAAACAATGCTTTCCATCTGCTTTCTTACATGACACGTAAAAACCTATTGATACACGTTTGGTTTATGTTTGTTAATTTTGCAGCGTAACTGACCGTAACACTTCATGCCTCCTCAAATATTTATGCAATATTATCCTAAAAACATGAAATCTTTTAATTTAGCCATCGAATACGCTCAACGAGCCTTATCAAAAAATAATAAAGACTCATTTGCCTACTCTACTCTTGCTGAAGCGTATGCCACCTTGTTTGATGATGAAGGGTTTTATAATAATCTCGAACTCGCACTCCAATATGGCTATCCTGCATGGGAGCAACTTGATGATTTGGTTTATGAGAAATATGCCAAACAAACACGCTTTCAGAAGATGATAGCCAAGTACCAAAAATGTTAATAGACTTCTTTTGGGTATAAAATTATTTGTTTTTACAGCTTTCAATTAGCTGAATATCAGTTACTTTCAAATATTTTTTGCGTGCATGCTTTTAGCGCTATAACGATTCTCTAAAAAGTAGCCTACCTTTATACTTTCTTTCTCAAATATATGAAAAAAGTATTCGTTGGGTTACTTGTTTTTTTGTGTAGCTATGCACAAGCAAATGCTTGGGGGTTTTTTGGACATGAGCGCATTAACCGCTTGGCGGTTTTTAGCTTGCCTCCCGAAATGATTGGCTTCTACAAATTTCACATTGGTTACATTACCCAAAACTCCGTAAACCCCGATAAACGCAGGTATGCGGTTAAAGATGAAGCCCCACGCCATTATTTAGACGTAGATATTTACAATAAATTCTACCAAGATAGTGCCGTTTATAAAATGCCTCGCTATTGGAAAGATGCGGTGGCAAAGTTCACCGAAGACACGCTGATGGCTTATGGCATAGTGCCATGGCATATTTATCGAATGAAAAACGAACTTACGCAAGCCTTTAAACAACGAGATGCTATGCGTATTTTACGGCTTTCTGCCGAATTGGGGCATTATATAGGTGATGCAAATGTGCCTTTGCATACTACCGAAAACTATAATGGGCAACTTACTAATCAAATAGGGATACACGGCTTTTGGGAATCTCGCCTGCCCGAATTGTTTTTTGAAGATTATGGGCTTTGGGTAGGGCAAGCCGACTATTTACCCTATCCCCAACTTACGGCATGGGAGGCGGTTACAAATGCACACGCCGCGCTTGACTCTGTATTTCGCTTTGAGCGGGAGCTTGCCTCCTCTTTTCCCGAAGATAAGAAATATGTCTATGAACAACGTAACCGCGCCAATATGCGTACCTATTCTAAAGAATTTTCTAAAGCCTACCATGACCGACTCGCAGGGCAAGTGGAAAGACGTATGAAAGCCTCTATCAAAATGGTAAGCGATTTTTGGTTTACATGTTGGATAGATGCAGGTAAGCCCAATTTAAGCGACTTGTTGGATAAGAAAAACGAAGATGACCCCATGCTCAAGCCTGACCTTGACACGCCAAACACCCCAAAATTGCGTCCACATGAAGGCGATACAGGTAGTCGCCTTTATTCACCTCGCGAAATTCGCCTCATGTATGCCACACGCAGACGCAAACCGTAACCTATAATTGCATATTAAATTGGAGATTACGGCAAAAATTATACGACTATGCAATTTGTAGAAGCGTAAAAAAGCTTGTTTTTGTAATAGGGTTGTTTAGTTGAACTGTATCTGTTGTTAAAAAACGTCTTTTGGATTGTAATTTCGTTAGATTTTTCGTTGTAGCGACCTGCTACGACTGCAAAATCTGCCTCATTTCAC
>JAYTNK010000406.1:0-3113 GCA_043748375.1 Cytophagales bacterium | reverse complement strand
CTCCCAACCCAAGCCCACCCAAACATCTAACGCTCTGACTACTGAAGAAAAGCGCGTCAATTTTTCGTCCAAAATCAACTTTATCATACGCTTCATTGCCTCCAAGTTGGTTTCGTCCAAACATTCCAAAATCGTTTGGCGCAAGCCTTCCTGTCTTTGTGCCGCAAGCAACAGTTTTTCTACAGCTTCCCACGCCTCCACCTTATCACACAAAAGCATGGCTTTGATAATCTCTCGGCTTACTTTGGCTGTGTCGTGTCGGTTGTAAGTAATATCAAGCAAAAGGTTGTAGATTTCTTGGTTGCCTTCGTTGATGGCGGCAGCCCAGATGTGTTCTATAGATAAACGATACAAAGAAATGTGGTTGCTATACAAAATAAACTCGTTGAGTGTAAGCTCATGTCTGCAAGAACTTGTCAAGGTGATGACAAAATTCAACTGCCTCAAAAATATCAAATCTTGCCTATTCGGGGCAGTAAACGACCTGCGCATATAGCCTGTTTGGTAGGCAAGTTTGGGAAATAGAGCAACAGCGCTTTTGATGTAAGGCGCAAATTCCTTGCCTACCAAAAACAGCCAAAGGTCTTGGTGTGCGTCCCAGATAGTTTCAGGCGAGGTTATTTCGAGTATTCGAGCAAGCCTTTTGGTATTTTCAGTAATGTGTTGTGACGAGTGATGATATGCCCTCTCATCTTCGTAGAGTTCAGGCACAGCATTGAGCAGTATCAAACCCAATTCTATGCTTTTAGCAGAGAGTTTTTGGTAGTTTTTCTTTTTTTGGAACGTTTTAAGTTCCTTTACCATGCTTTCCGCAAAGTCGGGTTTCTTTTGTTTCTCTTCGAGGTATTTATTGATATCCATACTTGAGTGAAAATTATTTACGCAAATATACGGCATCGATGCCATATTTTTACGCGTTTTAGGTTTTTTTGCTTCGCTGATAACTTTCAGGCTTTTTTTTTGAAATTTGAAAAACTACTCAAAAATCGTATCTTTGCAAAAAAAACACTGCTTTAATGTCTTATTTAACCACCTTATTACTTTTTATTACCCTCTGTCTTGCCTCCTGCAAAGAAACGCCTATTTTGGAAAACTTTAATTCACCTGCGTGGAAAAGCGACCACTTGGGTTGCAAAGGGCAACGCCACAAAGAGATGCCTTCGCTCACTATCCAAAAAGAAAAATTGAAACGGCTGGGGCAAAATCAAATCATGGCATTGCTCGGCAGACCCGATTTGCAAGAGCTTGCTCCGCGCAATCAACGTACTTACGTGTATTATTATAAACAAGGGCATCAATGCGAGGGAGGCAAAATTAACATTAAGCAAGATGTTATTTTGCGTATTCGCTTTGACGCTTTAGACCGTGTGAACGAAATTACTTTGTAAGCGTTTGGAAAATAGCATGAAAAGCACGTACTTTGCACTTTAAAACCTAAAAAACCCTTCATTTTTCCATGAAAAAAATCCGTATTTTATTTGCTCTTGCCCTTGCCTCCCAACTGTGGGCGTGCAATAATAGCACTTCACAAGATAAACCCAAAGAGGATAAAGCCGCAGAAGAAGCCAAACGAAAAGAAGCTGAAAAGCCTAAAATCGTGATAGATGAGTATGCTACCCTCCGCGCACAAATGATGGCAGGCGTAGAAGTAAGCAATAAAGGTGAGTATGACTCTATCTTTAACTTGCCTGCCACTAAACAACACTACCAAGAATTTAATGCCTCTTGGAAAAAATTAGACGAAAACCACTTGAGCAAACTACAAACATGGCGCGATAGCAAAATGACTGACATCAATGCACAAGAAGGTAATAACCTATTTTATCCTTTCAGTGGGCCCGATTTTTTGAATATGTACACGCTTTTTCCAAATTGCGATAACTATTTGATGTTTGGCTTAGAAGAACCAGGTAAATTGGTAGATGTGAAGAAAATGCCTCCTAACTATCTTGCCAGCTTGCGTGGTGCGTTGAGCGAAATCATGGAGCGCAACTATTTTATCACGAGCCGTATGGGAGGTGCTTTATGGGGCAAAGGTGTATTGCCTTTGGTAAATATCTTTATGGCGCGTACAGGCAATAAAATTGTAAAAATAGAACGCTTCTATCTTGATAAAGAAGGTAAACCCGTAAACTTCCCACTCGAAGACGAAAAAGCAGTGGCAGCTAAAGGTATGTCTATTGTAGGTATTACCATAGAATTTATGAATGAGAAACGCAAAACGCCCCAACGTATTTATTATATAGGGACTGATGTGGCTGATGAGAAAATGAAAAGCAAAATGGAATTGGCAACTTTCATCAAGTCATTCAAAAACAAAATGTCGTTTATTAAATCTGCCTCTTATATTTTGCATAATACCAACTTTGCCGTTATGCGCAATATTGTACTTGAAGATACAAAAGCTGTATTGCAAGATGATACAGGTGTTCGCTATGAAGAATACATCAAAGCAGGTTGGGATGTGAAGCTGTTTGGTCGTTATGCACGCCCTGTAGCTGATTTTGGAGGTTATACTTATCAAAATGATTTGGCAGCAGCCTTCAAAAAAGACTCTTCTGTGCAAAAAATAAACTTCACTTTTGGCTACCACTGGAAAGGTGGCGAAAATAGCAATACAAGCCTTATGCTTTGCAAAAAGAAATAATTTTTTTAATACGACTTTAAACAGAAGGTAGGCAAGGATTTAACTCCTTGCCTACCTTTTATGCGATAGTGAAAATACGTGTTTTAGCCATTGTATGCCCACGTAGCATAAACCGAACCCCACGTAAAGCCACCTCCAAAAGCGGCAAAAACTAATTTTTGTCCTTTTTTTAGTTGCGATTCATAATCGCGCAAAGATAATGGAATAGAGGCGTTGGTTGTATTGCCGTAGCGGTCGATGGTAAGCATTACTTTGCTGTCGGGGAGTTCCATTTTTTGAGCTGTTGCCTCTATAATACGTTTATTGGCTTGGTGCGGTACGAGCCAATCTACCTCTGAGCCTTTGAGGTTATTGCGTTTTAAGATTTGTTCTGCCGCTTGTGCCATACCTGTAACCGCGTGTTTGAATACTACTGCACCTTCTTGATAGACATAATGCTCACGATTTTCTACCGTTTCGTGTGTGG
>JAYTNK010000405.1:0-5976 GCA_043748375.1 Cytophagales bacterium | reverse complement strand
ATATTCTTGGGACCTACAGGGGTAGGCAAGACCGAACTTGCGAAAGCATTGGCTACTTATTTGTTTGATAAAGACGATGCTTTAGTACGCATTGACATGAGCGAATACATGGAGAAATTCTCTGTATCACGCCTCGTGGGTGCGCCTCCAGGCTATGTCGGTTATGAAGAAGGTGGACAATTAACAGAGAAAATACGCCGTAAACCTTATAGCGTGATTCTGCTTGATGAAATTGAAAAAGCACACCCTGACGTGTTCAATATCTTGTTGCAAGTATTGGATGATGGCATCTTGACAGATGGATTAGGCAGGCGAGTAGATTTCAAAAACACCATTATCATCATGACTTCCAATATTGGTGTCCGTGATTTGAAAGACTTTGGTGCAGGCGTAGGCTTTGCTACCAAGTCCAAAATGGATAACCAAGACGAACACATGAAAGCTACGATTCAGAGCGCGTTGAAAAAGGCCTTCTCGCCTGAATTTTTGAACCGCCTTGATGATGTAATCGTATTCAATTCTCTACAACGCGAACATTTGCACCATATCATTGATCTTGTATTGTCTAAAGTATTTTTGCGCATCACTACCTTGGGTTACCAAATCCAATTGAGCGAAAAAGCAAAAGACTTCTTGAGCGACAAAGGATATGACCCGCAATATGGCGCAAGACCTTTGCACCGAGCTATTCAAAAGTACCTCGAAGACCCCATCGCAGAAGAAATTCTACGTGGTGAAATGCAACAAGGTGATACCATTTTAGTAGATTATGCAGGCGAGGGCGAAGCACTCTCCTTCAAACATCAAGCGGCTGATAAAGAAGCTTAATACAAAAAGCCCCGAATTTCGGGGCTTTTTTTTTGCAGTTGTCTAGCACTTTTTGCGGAAGTCTGTAGCGACAAGCTTTAGCCCAATGCTTTAGAGTATGTTGGGAAATTTTGTTTAATTTTGAAATAATTGATAACCAGTTTATTATGGAAACACACTGTTTTTCGCACCTCTTTAGGTTTGCATGGTTGAGATAGCAAAATAAAAATGGTCTAACGATTTGATGCTCTTGAATTTAAAATAATTGATTGTCAAGTACTTAAAAATACAAACATACTCTTATCTTTGTTTATTATATCCTAAAAAAATGCTGAAATCTATTTTTTTACTCGCTGTGCTTTGTTGCAGTACTTTAGTACATGCACAAAGTTATACAAGTTGGTTTACAGGTAATACAGCCGATGTAAATACCGCGCACCAATCTGGACTTTTATTGGCGGGAGGTGGCACGGATAATGAAGATGCTATGCGTTGGTTTCTTCAAAAGGCGCAAGGAGGCGATGTAGTGGTGATTCGCGCTTCAGGGAGCGATGGGTACAATACTTTTTTGTTTACTGAATTGGGCATCACAGTTCATTCTGTAGAAACGCTTTTGATTCCTTCCAAAGCAGCCGCTGAAGAACCCTATGTAGCCCAACAGATACGCAATGCAGAAGCACTTTTTATAGCTGGCGGCGACCAATACCAGTACCATCAATTTTGGAAAGATACACCTGTAGAAGCTGCTATCAACTATTTGTTGCAAACTAAAAAAGCAGTGGTAGGAGGAACAAGCGCAGGCATGATGATTTTAGGTAAGGCATACTATACGCCCTCTGGCTCAGGCATCACTTCTGCCGAAGCGATGGCAAATCCTTATCATCCTAATATGAATTTATTGGGTAAAAAAGATTTTATTGTGGCTTCTTTCATGTACAATACAATTAATGATACTCACTTTGACCAACGCACGCGCGCAGGCAGGTTAGTAACTTTTTTAGCACGCATGGAAAAGGACTGGGAAACCAATGCACAAGGAATTGCTTGCAATGAGCATACAGCCGTAGCGGTAGATGAAACGGGAAAGGCAAGAGTATTTGGCTCAGCCGCAAACGATATTGCCTACTTTTTACAAACGAATGGGGTGTATCCAAACTCTGCCCCTGAAGTCTGCCAAACTGAAACCTCTCTAAAATGGCAACAAGGAGGCAAAGCAATCAAAGTGTATAAAGTTTTAGGAACTACTACAGGCGCGAATTTCTTTCAGTTAAGCGATTGGCGAACAGGCGAAGGTGGAAGTTGGGAAAACTGGACAGTGAGCAATAATGTCTTAACTAAAACAGCTACAACAGAGATGCCTGCCTTGCCTACAGGCGAGATACAAGTCAAGCAAAATGGGCAAAATATCCTGACTAACAATGCTTTATCCATAGGCTTTTCAGTAGTAGGACAACCTGCTATCCCTATTACTTTTACGATTACTAATACGGGTGAAAAGCCACTTATGATACAAAAGCCTGTGTCCACTTTAGCCGATTTTGTAGTGAATGCGTCTTTTATTAATACCACTTTGCCTGTAGAAGGCAGTATCACATTCACAGTAACCTATCAGCCTATCCAAGCACAAGCGCATGAAGGTGTGATTAATATTCCTACAGATGACCCTGATGAAAACCCGTTTATGTTGAAACTGGCAGGGCTTGCTTTGGCTACTCCTATAGAAACTGTTTGGTGGAAAGACAAGATAAGACTTTATCCTAATCCTGTTTTAGATACTTTGCACGTTAATTTAGAAAATTTACAAGGTAAAAAAGTAAAAATTACCCTTAAAAATGCACAAGGCAAAACGATACGCACCTATAAAACTTTTGAAAGTCTACATTTACCCGTAAACGATTTATCGCAAGGCGTTTATTATTTGCAACTCCAAACAGAAAAGCATAAAACTGTTTTGACATTTGTCAAGTACTGATAACTGCGGAAACCGCTCAAATCATACGTTAAAGTATAAATTTTATGAATTTTACAGATAAATAAGGCTTTTATACCGAAAAAATTCAATGTTTGTCCTTAAAAATCTGTAAAAAACTTTAACCTATGTTCTCATGCATCAAAAGAAAGAACTTTTGGGCTTAAAAAAAACACTCATTTTTATCTATCTGAAAAGATTTCCGCAGTTATCGGTAAGTAATAATATCGGTGATTTTCAAAACTCACAAGGTGTTAGAAAAGCGCAGGCAAGTTGTTCATTTTCAAAAACATTTCACTACTGAGCTTTATTGACACCAACCTTTAGATTTGCAAGCAGAAAGATGATAGGTAAAATGTTCAAAACCTGAATATCTTTACACGTTACTCCAACAAGCAAGCCTTATAACACCAACTAAGTATGGCTTTTTCGTTGATATAAGGTCGCTTGTCGTTTTTCAAATCCAAAGGTTTTAAGTCAGACTGCCTTGAGTGGTACTTTTCAACTAGGCACACAACAAAATCAGTCAAATCATGCAAAAGTACCAAAAATATGTAGGGGTTGATGTGATCAAAAACTACCTTGACATTGCAGAATACCTGCCTGAAAAACACCAAAAATACTTTTCTTTGCCACCATACACACCCATGAAACAAATACCTGCCTACCTTCTTTTTTGCACCTTTTTATGCCTGCTAATGAGTGGGGGCTATGCACACGCGCAACCCAACCAACCGCCTCTCGACTCCCTCGCCTTAGCCAACGCCAAAACGTACAAATCCATAGCAGACGCACTCAAGGCAGACAAGGATAGTGTCTATAAACTCGCACTAGGTTGGCAAGCACTCAAAGAACTCCCTGCAGAGGTGTTGCTGTTCCATAACCTGCAAGTGTTGGACTGCCGCTTGAATCAATTAACCAGCTTGCCTGCGGGGATAGACCAGCTCAAAAATTTAACCTATTTGGAATGCTCCTACAATCGATTAACCAACTTGCCTGCGGGGATAGACCAACTCAAAAGTTTAACCCATTTGAACTGCGACAACAATCAATTAACCAGCTTGCCTGTGGGGATAGACCAACTCAAAAATTTAACCTATTTGGACTGCTCCTACAATCAATTAACCAGCTTGCCTATGGGGATAGACCAACTCAAAAGTTTAACCTATTTGGACTGCCACAAGAATCGATTAACCAGTTTGCCTGCAGGGATAGACCAACTCAAAAGTTTAATCAGATTGGAGTGCCGAAACAATCAATTAACCAGCTTGCCTGCAGGGATAGCCCAACTCAAAAATTTAACCTATTTGTCCTGCTCCAACAATCAATTAACCAGCTTGCCTGCGGAGATAGCCCAACTCAAAAATTTAACCTATTTGAACTGCTGGAGGAATCAATTAACCAGTTTGCCTACAGGGATAGACCAACTCAAAAGTTTAACCGAATTGCGCTGCGACCACAATCAATTAACCAGTTTGCCTGCAGGGATAGACCAACTCAAAAGTTTAACCTTTTTGAACTGTGCTGGAAATAAGTTTTCTGCAGAAGAGATAGCGAAAATTAAAAAGATGTTGCCTAATTGTGTTGTGTCTGAGTAGAAAATGAGGCGGTCATAGAAATAGTGTGGCAGGCAAGGCATACAAAAAACGCGCTTGCCCTTGTTCTGATCAGGCACTGTGATAACTTCCAAATTTTTGATAGGATTATGCCGTTGTCGAAAAGTACAGTAGCGAAATGGAGGTGAAAATAAAGACCTTGCCTGCACTTTTCAAACACCGACAACGGCAAAAACCTATTCTCGCTGAGGGTGTCCGCCAAGCATATACTTGGGGTTTAGCCGCACAAGGTTCCGCTTATGGATCTTTTCTTGAACCTTGGGGAACTTTTGGTGGTGGTATCTTGGGTGGTACGGCTGGGTATTTTATTGGAAACGCAGTAGGCGATACAATAGACGATAATAACAAAGAAATAAAAAAATAAACATATGATGTTCAAAAGGAAAAAAATTTTGCGTTTGATAGAGCAACTCCAAATAGAGGCTGTTGCAAACCTTCTAAATTTGGGTCAAAGCCCTCATAGGCAAAAGTCTTTTTTGTGTTCCTTCGAATCTCCTTTAGTAATTGCCGTATCAAAAAATTCTTTTGAATTGGTAAAACTTCTTTTGAAACATGGTGCTCGTATAGATGAGGAAGGAACAAACGGAATTACTCCATTACGTTTGGCTTGTTACATGGATAATAGCAAAATGGTCGAGTTTTTGCTTCAAAATAACGCAAACCCTAACTATAAAAGTAAGAAAAGTGGTAGAACTAATTTGGGGGTAGCTGTAGCTAGAAATTATGAAGATATTGTAAAATTATTGATTAGTAACGGGGCGGATGTATTGCCTGTTTTAGTAAATCAGGCACCAAGAATTAGGCCTGATTTGCTGGAGATACTTTTCAAAGTGGATACGAAAATTCCTCCACATATTTATACATTATGGAATAAAAATCCCCCATTCCATTGAAGTGGAACACTTTGTGCCGTTGTTGATGTTTCAAAAAATAGTCCGTAACTTTGTGTTGTAGCTACCATTTTTCGCGCACCAACAACCCCGCGCAAATGCTGTTGGTGAAAAGTACAGTAGCGAAATGTGTGTGAAAATAAAAAGGCTTTCTGCACTTTTCGAACACCAACGGCAAAAAATGCGTTTTTGCGTTCAGCACGTATAAAATTACCTGCCATTGTTTGTGTCCCATAAACAACTTACAGAAGAAGCGTAAACAAAAAGACTATTCCTCAAATAAATACTTGCCTGCCAAAGCCAAACAAACAAACAGCGCAAATACCCAAGAAATGTCAGTGAAGGAAAGAAGCAATGCACCCACAAAAGTACCCGCTGCCGCACCCATATCGCGCCAAGTCGTATTGTCCGAAATGGCTTTTAGCGAAGAGGCAGGCGAGGCAAGCGCGCTTCCTATCGTCATACTCGCATTCACAGCCCCAAAAGCAAAAGCAATCAAAACGCCTGCTATATTCCAAACCAAAGCCAAGCAAGTGACACCCACTAACAAGGCTATATGGGTATAATCAAAAATTTTCTGAAAACCCCAAGAATCCGCCAAATTGCCCGCGATAGGCGAGAAAAAAACGATACAAAGCCTGCGATAAGCCAATAAAAAACCTGTAAAAGCAACCCCGCTGTTTTTGTCCCACGT
>JAYTNK010000404.1:0-3845 GCA_043748375.1 Cytophagales bacterium | reverse complement strand
GGCAGAATTACCCTGATAAGCACCAAATGGCATATCTACTACCACTAATGCCCGTTTTACGGCACGCACCACCGAGGCGGCATGGTATATCATTTGGTCAAGTGTAATAGGCAAAGTAGTTTCATGACCTGCCATTACGTTGGAAGCGGAGTCGCCCACCAAAATAACATCTATGCCTCCCGCATCAACGAGCGTGGCAAGCGAATAATCATACGCAGTGAGCATACTAATTTTCGCACCTCTATTTTTCATTTCTTGGAGGGTGTGTGTAGTAACACGCTTCACCTCTTGAGCATATGTAGACATGGTAAAAACGGCAGTGATTTGAGTAAGTAAGTACAAAGGTAATGCAATATTTGAATATTACGTTGTTTTTTTTGTTTTTGTAAAATCCATTTTTTTATAAAAAAGTTCATAGATTTTTAATAGACGTGTTTCCAAAATTTCGCTTTGCTCATAGCTTTACTCCACTCTTTCAATTTAGAAATGTACATTTTTGGCTTGCCTACCCAATATCAAGCGGTCATTGCAAAATAAAAAGTGGCAAATTAAACATTTTAGCGGTGTTATAGGTTAGTTACTTGAGTAAGTTTTATTTTTAGCAATAAAATGCTACCACTCAAAAATAAAAGTAACTGTTGCGATATATACAGAATACCCCTATCTTTGCAAATAATTTACTATTCTCAATCATTCTATATAACCTTGCATGAACAGCCGACAGATAGATCTAATCGTATCCAAACTTGCTGAACTTTCAGTTCAAAAATACAATCACTTTGATTTACAAGATACTTTTATTGAGAATTTGGTATATAATGCTGATGATATTGGGCGTTTTATTGACCATGTTATGGAAAAAGCGCAAAAAATAAATCTTAGTATTCTAAAAAACCACATTAAAATAGATGAACTTGCCCAGCTTGTAAACACCGCTAATTTTCCTATTTTAGTATTTAGGAGGCTCGAAAACAATGATTTCGAACCCATAGTTATTTTTAAGGATAACAAAGACACAATTTTGTATTATAGTTTTGAAACCAATGCTTTGTTGCCTCAGAACCAAGAGCAGGCAATTCTAAACGCCTTATTGTTGTATGAAAACTATCCAGACCAAGCACTAAATGGGGCTGTTATTTTCTTAACTGTACTTCCTCTTGAATATAGTGATACTGATTATTATAGACGTACTTCAGGAGATAGTAAGGAACTAACTCCGTTGCAGCGATTATTCCGCCTTTTGCGGTCGGAGCGTAAAGAAATCATATATGCCTATATTTACGCTTTTGCGGTTAGCCTTATCAGTCTTTCGCTCCCGTTGGGCATACAGGCTACAGTAAGTATGATTTCAGGTGGCATGGTATTTAGTTCAGTGATTGTATTAATAGCCCTTATTATCATTGGTATTATTGTTTCGGGCAGTTTGCAAGTCATGCAAATTACTATCATTGAAGTCTTGCAACAGCGAGTCTTTGCTAAATCAGCGTTTGAATTGGCATTTCGCATGAATAAAATTCGTACCGAAGCCCTTTCAAAATACTATCCTCCTGAATTAATGAATCGCTTTTTTGATATAGTGAATATCCAAAAAGGCTTGCCTAAAATCTTTGTGGATATTTCTGCAGCTGTTTTTCAAATATTATTAGGTTTATTTTTGTTATCGTTGTATCACCCCGTTTTTTTATTTTTCAGTTTTGCTTTGCTTATTTTTGTTGTGCTGATATTTTACATTACAGGTAGAAAAGGCGTACAGACCAACAACATGGAGTCTAAATACAAGTACAAAGTTGCTTATTGGTTGCAAGAATTAGCGCGAACTGTGGGTGCGTTTAAGCAGGCAGGCAATACGAATTTGCCCATTCAAAAAATGGACGAACTTATAAGTAGTTATTTATATTATCGAAAAGCACATTTTCGTGTATTGCTCAATCAATTTTTCAATATTATCGCCTTCAAAACATTGGTTACAGGCGGTTTGCTTATTATTGGTACTATCCTCGTAGTAGAAAGGCAGATAACATTAGGGCAGTTTGTTGCTTCAGAAGTCATCATTATTTTAGTGGTGGGTTCGGTTGAAAAGCTTATCATGAGTTTAGATGTAATTTATGATGTATTAACAGGTGTTGAGAAAATAGGCAACATGACAGATTTACCTCTTGAACGCACCGATGGCACACGCATTTCGCTTACCCAAAATACAAAAGGACTTCAAATAATAGCCAAAGGGCTGAAATTTAAATATGAAGGCAATCAAAATTATACTTTACAAGGGCTTGATTTTGAAATAGAGGCAGGCGAGAGCGTTTGCATCGCAGGACATAACGATTCAGGTAAACATACTTTAGCCAAAATTATAGCAGGTTCATTGGATACATACGAAGGGGCTGTAACCGTCAATAATTTCCCACTTCGCAATATCGACTTGAATAATCTACGAGACGCGGTGAGCAAAACGCTTGACCAAGACGAAATATTTGATGGCAGTATTTTGGACAATATTACGATGGGGCGAACCTACATTACCTACGATGATGTAATATGGGCTATTGTCAATGTGGGTTTGCGCGATTATATTGCAGCCTTAAAAGAGGGGCTTTACACGCACATAGGGGCTACAGGCAAGCGGCTTTCCAGTAGTTTTGCCGCACGTTTATTGCTTGCACGCTCAGTTGCCCAGCGTCCTAAAATGCTGGTAGTCAATGATTTTTCAGAGCATATCACCAAAAGTGAAAAAATGAAAATACTCTCTTTTTTGCAAGATAAAACCAATGGTTGGACGTTAATAATCCTGAGCGTAAGCGATGACCCACTTTTGCTATCTTCTTGTGATAAAATTATTGTGCTTAGTGAAGGCAAAGTTGCGGCAAAAGGTAGTTATGAGCAATTATTAGGCGATAAGACGTTCCAAAATTTAATATTCAAAAACAGATAAGAGGAATTGCTCTCCCAAACTTTTTTTCGGAAGTACTAAATTGGTCAAGTCTTATCCGTTTTGAGCAAAGCTCAACATCTTGCGTTTTGTTCCTAACTCGTTGATTTACACAAGGCATCATAAACTTGCAACAGATTTTTTACAAAAAAAATATAAGGTGGAGAGTCAGTAAAATTACTGCCTCTCCACCTCACTATTTACAGCCCGTATTTTTGTTTAATATCAGCCGAAACAAAAGTACCAAAAGTATCGCCACGAAGCCCTAAGCGCAGGGTTTCGAGGGGAATAACTTCATTAGAGGCAATATTGCCAAGGTTTACGTTTGCGCCTACAAGTTTGATAAACCAAACTTGCTGTGCTTTTTGGGGTGCTTCCCAAATTATTTTATCGGCAGGAATGGAATGAATAATTTCCTTTACAAGCCCTTGTCTCACCTCGCCACTATCGCGGAAAAGTCCTACATTACCGCCTTCGCGTGCTTCGCCTATTACTTTCCATGCGCCTGCTTCAAGTTCAGCTTTCATGAGTTCTATCCACTGATAGGGCGCAAGAATTTTCTCCGCATCTTTGGAGCCCACTTCAGAAAGCACAATGACTTCTTTCGAAAATTGCTCAATCAATTTACACTTTTCTTCGTGAGGAAGCTCTATCGAGCCGTCAGATATCTCCATAACGGGAGTTTTGTACTTATCCAAAATACCTCGGTAGTCGTCCAATTGCCCTCGCACCAAAAATGCTTCAAAGAGTGTTCCTCCAAAATAGAAAGGTATATTAGCTTCTCTATAGACCTGCGTTTTCTCCAATAGGGTGGCGGTAACGTAAGACGTAGCCCAGCCCAATTTGATGATGTCAATCTGTTCGCCACACGTTTCCACGAGGTCGCGTGCTTCGCGAACGCTTAGCCCTTTGTCCA
>JAYTNK010000403.1:0-13537 GCA_043748375.1 Cytophagales bacterium | reverse complement strand
CGCACTTTGTTTGAAAACACCTAATAAAATCAAAAATATTTTTAAGTGTTTGAAAAATAAGCGTTTACAAGTATTAATTTGTTAAAACAATACAAAATGTGCATTTCGTTTTTTTGTACTATGGTGCAAAGTCGCTTTTCTATAATTTTGTCAAATTTGGCTTGCCTACGTCTGAAGGCTCTTTTGATGCCCATATCTTGCAAATGCTCGTTCAAATATTGGAGTTATTCTCTATTTTGAACTTAGAAAAGTATATGCACCTCTTTTTTGTAATTTTCGTAGGCAAGGTCATTTTCTAAATTGCTTTCTGTGGTAGGCAAGATAACCGACACCAAGGTACTGTTACCTGTATAAGGCAACTCCAATATTTGAAAAAGCCTTGCATTTACATAAAATTTGATGGTATGCAAAAGGAATTTAGCAATCAAATCCCAAGTGTATGCTATCATTACACAAAAGTATGGAAGCTGTTTCTCAGCATAGCTACAGAGGTGTCAAAATAAAAAAACTACTCCTTGCAAGAAGGAGTAGTTTTTTATTAGGCTATAAATTTTTACTTATTTAATAGCGTCTTTGAAAGAATTTTTGTCTTTGTATTTATCAAATTCAACATCTTTCAATGCTTTAGCTTTTAGAGCATTGTCCAACTCGCCTGCTTTTTTCAAAGCACTTGACATATTGCCTTCATCGCCTTTGCGTGCACACGCTACCGCCAAAGCGTATTGTGTAATAGCATCTTTAGGGTTTTTCTGTGCAGCAGAATTAAACGCAGCAATAGCCGAATCATAATTCACGCCTTGCATCATGATAGCCAATCCTTTGTTGAAAAGGTTAGGGTTTGTCATGGGCGCACTTTCCAAAAGGCGTTCTGCTTCTTTGTATTTGCCGTCAGCGCGGTCGCGTGCTTGTTTGAATGTAGTGTATCCTTTTGCGCCATTCAATGCTGTATTGAATTTAGGATTTCCTTCTGCGCTACCAAGTGCTACAGCTTTATTCAAGAACTCTTCCATTTTCACCATATCGCCTTTCATAGCGTAGGCAAGAGCCATGTTATAAGCGGCTTCGCCTGTTTCTTTCTTCTTCATAGAAGCCTCAAATTGTTTGATGGCATCACCCACGTTTGCTTGGTTGTTGTTGTCCATCAATGCTTGGTCAAGGTAAGCTGCGCCAAGGTTGTTGTGTACTTTCCAAGTTTGGTAGTTTTGACCTGCCAATTTCAAGATTTCGATGCGTTCTTTGATATCAGGTGTGCTTGCCGCAAGGAATAAGAACTCTTGTTCGTTCAATTCATTAGGGTTTGCGCCGCCTTTCATCATTTTTTGTACAAATGCTGACATTTCAGCAGGTGTTTTAGCCGCACCTGGTTTTTTCACAGCTGTAGAAGCATAACGCATACGAGGATAAACTTCGTCCAACAATTTCTTGTAGTATGATTTGCGTTGCATTTGCATTTCTTTTTCTACGAAGTCGCCATCGCGTCCCATAGTTTCTTTGGCTTCAGTTTTTTGCTCAGGTGTTAGGCTTGATGCATCGATAAGTTGGTTAAACTCAGGCAAAGTTTGTCCTAATTTACGTTTGTCAAAATTGAAAACATAACCTTTAATTTTCTCTTTGTCATATTTAAATAACTCAAGCATTTTTTTGAACATCATTTCAAGAGCCATAGCGCGTCCTTCAGAAAGTTTCACGTTTACTGCCTCTTGTCCTTCGGGTGAGTGCGAGCTGATACCAGTAGCAGTAAAAGCAGGTACTTGAGCACTTTTGAACAATTCGCTCACTACTTCTGTAGTTTGTTTGTTGTTCATATAGTCAGGTACAACATTTACGCTGCCACGTTCAAAATCCATGCGAGCTGTAAGTGTTTCATCATCAGGTTTAGAATAGCCATGTGCGGCATAAATGAAAGGAGACTCACCAGCAACAGGGGTTAATCCTGCAACGGGGCTTTTTAATAAGCGTGAAGTAGTAGCCACACCTTTTACTTTACGACCGTCCATTACTACGAGGCGCAAGGGTCCAAATTCTTTTGATTTAGCTTTGGGTCCGTCTCCTTTGGTAGCAACGCCTTTAATAAATAATCCGCCACGCTCATACTTGTCAAGGTAGGCAAATTCCATCGCTTCATCTTTTTTAGGGTCTTTGGTAGTACCTGCGTACTCATCTCCTGCGAAAGTAATGGCTTTTATTTTGGCTGCATCAGCAGGCAAGGGTTGCATATCTTGCATAGCCTCGATGTCGCCTGCTACATAATATACTTCAAGCGCATATTTTGTACCTTTCTTCATCATTTTAACGGGCAATTTAGCCGACATTTTGAACGGTACACGGTCGCCATGTAGTTCGAGTGGGTTAGGCTCAACCGTTATTTGTTGTTCTTTTGCCGTTTTAATCATTTCGGCAATCGGGTTTTTACAGCTTGTTACCAAACCTGTAGCCCCTAGGAACGCCAGCCCTAAGAATAGATTTTTATTATTAGTCATATCAACTTTTGAGGGTTTTTGAATGAATTTTGTGCAAGTTTAAATAGTTATTTTGCATTTTCAAAAAAAAAACCTAATTTTGTGCCATGAATCTTAAAATATTCATAAGAAACACTCGTTTTGGTCTATAAACTCTCATATAATTCGTATGCAAAAAGTAAAATTTTTTTTCGAAAGGCATTTTTTTGGCGTTTGTACGCGTTTAGGTCATAAAACAGGCATCTCATCTGAACGTATCCGCTTATTTTTTATATATACCTCTTTTATTGGTATGGGGTCACCTATCATCTTGTATCTTAGCCTCGCTTTCGTCATGAATTTGCGTAGCTATTGGAGGCAAAGGAGAAACCCTATATTCAGCTAAAAGTAAGCGATTTTTCTTTTTGAGTTGTTAAAAAGAATACGCGCCTTTATTTAGCAGGCAAGTTCCAATAAAAAACAGTAACTTCCTCATTTTCAAATGCTTTTTTGTAGGCACTAATTGAAATACAAGCAGGTATTTTCTGTTTTTTGTATAAAATAAGCACATCAAATTTTTCCTCTACCTTACCTACACAAAACACTTGTATGGCTATTTCGCGGTTGCGTTTGGCATATTCATACCGCACAAACATTTGATACGTATCTTCATTGGCAAACACTTTTTTTGCTTTTACAGCATAAATCATAGCGGCTATAGTGGCATGAGCAGGTTTTTTTGGGAAAAAACTCCAATAAAAAGCAAAATTGATACTTAAAAGTAGGCAGAAGCATATAATTACCCATCTATACATGATATTCCGTGCTTCGTATTTCGTTGCAATGACCATAGCGATAGCCACACTCATATAACTCCAAACACGCACAGGCGGTAAAATTTGTTGGTACAGCAACAAAACCGCAGGTAAGGTAAACAATGCCCATAAGCTATATTGCAAGGCTTTATCAGCCTGCGAAGAAAGCCATAAACAGAGCATTAAAACTACCCAGCCCGCCCAAATAGGCAAGTCGAACCCCCAAAAACCTACAATTTCCGTCCAATATTGCCCACTCAAGAACTCGCGCCAAAACTGCGCCTTGCCTACCAATAGCCACGCATTGCCCGCTAATGCCTGCCAACCGTTCAGCAAAATAATAGGCATATATAAACACAACACAACCACAAAAACAAGTAGTTGGGCTAACAAAAGGTTTTTAGTTTTTAATAAAGGTAAAGGCAGGCAAGCCACAAAAATTAACGGCAAATAGGCATACAAAAATGTAGGCAAGGTGTAAAAACCCAATACTGCACTCAGACTGGCTATGCCCAAATAAATGGCGCGTGGATAGCGTACCCATTCCCATAACGCTATCCATAATATCAGGAAAAATAACATTTCCCACGCATAACCGCGCCCCAAATAGCCATATAATTGCACAGGCGATTGAAACAAGAAAATAAAAAGTGCCACACACGACACGCCCCAACTTTTGCGCACTAACAACCAACTAAAAAGCAACAAACCCGTTAGCAAAACGCCCATAAATGCCAACAAACGCATAGCCATGAGCGGCTCGCCTACCCACCCAAATAAAGACGCTACAGCCGTAAAAAACACATGGTTATTAGGACCTGGATAGTAGGTAAGGCAAACTAATAACCCGCGTTTGACAAGAAAGACATAACTAAAAACCTCATCTACCCAATATTCATACACAAATACACACCAAAGAATAGGCAATAAACCTGCTAAAGATACAATGATAGTGATGGTTTTTTGTATCGTAAATAACGTTCGCCAACTTGCCTGCGTGCGTATATAAACGAGGCGCAAAAAGTTAAAAATGACCACACACTTTCCTAAAAACCAACGTATTACAAAATAGAGATAATACAAACTAATCAGGCTTAGGCAGGCAAGGACAGACAAAACAAGGCGAATTTGTGTATAACGCGCTTCAGGCAAAATTTGGGAGGCAAGTTGCACACGCTTATCAGGTATATCCAAAAACATGATAACTTGTTCAAAAGCTACCGCATAAGGTTCGTACCAAACCCAAAAACACAAAAGGCATAAGCCAAAAGTTAAACTATAAAAAAGTAAAGTAAGCGCAATTCTCATAAGATGGTTAAAGAAGGCTGTTTGCAAAAATGCGGAACTTTTACTAATATTGCACTCTCTAAGACGCTAATAATCGAAAACTCCATGAATTGTCGCCACTGCGCTACACCGCTCACACAAGAATTTATAGACTTGGTGAACAGTCCCGCCTCGAACTCGTTTTTGAAGGCATCTCAATTAGACGAACCCGAAACTTTTTATCCATTGCGCATTTTTGTATGCGATAAGTGCTTTTTGGTGCAAATAGACGAGTATAAGAAAGCGTCAGATATATTTGATGCAGATTACGCCTATTTCTCTTCGTTCTCCAAAAGTTGGCTCGCCCATGCGAAAGCCTACACAGACATGATTACCCCAAAAATTGAGCTAAATAGCGAGTCTTTGGTGGTAGAAATAGCCTCAAATGACGGCTATTTATTGCAATATTTCAAAGAAAAAAATATACCTGTTTTGGGCATCGAACCCACAGGAAATACAGCCGAAGTAGCCGTAGGCAAGGGCATTAACACGTTAGTAGCTTATTTTGGGTCTGAATTAGCCCAAAAATTAGCAGCCGAAGGCACAAAAGCCGACTTGATTATAGGCAACAATGTGCTTGCTCACGTACCTGATATTAACGATTTTGTGAAAGGACTCAAGACCTTGCTAAAGCCAAACGGTGTGATAACTATGGAGTTCCCACACTTATTGCAAATGGTAGCCCAAAACCAATTTGATACCATTTACCATGAGCATTTTTCGTACCTATCTTTTCATAGTGTAAAACAAGTATTTGAAAAACAAGGACTTACGCTGTTTGATGTCGAGGAAATTCCTACGCATGGTGGCTCTTTGCGTATTTATGCTACCCATAGCGACATTCCTTATCGTTGGACAAACAATAACGCACAGACGCTTCTCGAAAAAGAACATCAGGCAGGCATCAATACCCTCGCTTACTATAAAGGGTTTCAAGAAAAAGCTACACGTGTAAAATATGACCTACTAGCCTTTATTATTGAGCAAAAAAGGGCAGGCAAGCGCATAGCTGCGTATGGTGCCGCCGCTAAAGGCAATACCTTATTGAATTATTGCGGTGTCAAACAAGATATGATAGATTTTATCGTTGATGCTTCTACTTATAAACAAGGGCGTTTTGCCCCAGCTTCGCACATTCCTATAGTAGCAGAAGAAGAATTACGCAAACAAAAACCAGACTTTGTTATTATTCTTCCTTGGAATCTTGAGGCAGAAATTACACAACAAATCGCCTATATACGCGAATGGGGAGGCAAGTTTGTAGTGCCTATTCCAACTTTGAAAATAACGTAATAAGTACACTTTTTGGTTGTCTAATGATTTTTGTGAAGGCAAGGCTGGAAGCTCGACCGCTACAAACTTTCACAAAAACTGTTAGGCAGCCCATTTTTTACGTTTTTTTTGAGTAAAATGCCCAATAAAAAACAGATTAGAAATAATTAAAACCTACTAAATTGAGCTACATCATGACAGAAATACACCCTTTTACTAGTTTTGTACCCACACATACAAAATATTTATTGCTTGGTAGCTTTCCTTGTAACCGTAACCTACGTACTGATGGGGCGAGTCCTGCTTATGGCGAATGGTTTTATTGCGGTAGTGGCAAAAGTGCCTTTTGGAGTATTATGGAAAATGTATATGCTTGTAACTTGCCTGCAGGCGAGCGCGAACCCAAAGCGCAATTACTCGAAAAATATGGTATAGCCATTACAGATATAGCACTTGAAATTGAGCGCAAAAAAACAGATTGTCTTGATGACAACCTAAAAATCCTTACCTACAATACAACCGCCATACAAGATATTTTGGCTAATAATCCGATAGAAAAAATTTTCTTTACCAGTCGTTTTGTAGAAAAGCTATTTATCAAGCATATTCAACCCAAAGATAGCACAATCGCTTTGGAGTACTTAATCTCACCCTCACCCGCAGCCGATATGGGATTGAGGTCACGCGCTGACTTTAAGGAATTTATTATCCAAAACCCTGACAAAAAATTATTAGATTTTCGAGTAGCCTATTATAAAGAACGCTTGCCTGCTTAATTTAATTATTTGCACTGAGCAAAGTTTACCTATCAGGATTTAGCGGGTGGTTTTTACAAAAAAACGTATATCTTTGCATTGCAATTTAATGTATGCTTTTAAATTTATACAAAAAGTTATATTTGTATCTTAAATTTGTGTCAATAACTTAAAAATTACAACACCCTTTGGGAATGAAGAATACTATCTTAATGCAAGGCGCACCATGGCTCATCTTGGTCTGTTTGCTGGTTGGGGCTTTGTACGCGTGGTTATTATATCAAAAAAAAGCCACATGGTCAATACGCATGAATCGTATATTGGCTGTTTGCAGATTTACTTTAGTAAGTATTATTTGTATATTATTGCTACTTAGTCCTTATTTGCGTCAAATTATCAATAAGGAGGAACGCCCTGCAGTCGTTTTTGCAGTCGATAACTCTCAGTCTATCTTAGCGGGTATCGATACAGCGCGTTTAACCAAGCTATACACACGCCTTGATGAAGTAGCCGAAAAATTACGTCAAAAAGGCTTAGAAGTAGATATTCAGGCTTTAGAGGCAAATAAAAGCTATACCAAACTAACGGCTATTAAACCTACTGTTCCTCATTCAAATTTGGGTGGTATGTTGAATGCTGTAAAAAACAATTATGAAAACCGCAACTTAGATAAAGTAGTTTTGATAAGTGATGGTATTCACAATCAAGGACTATCGCCTTTATTTACGTCTTATAATTTCCCTGTTTACGCACTTGCTTTAGGCGATACTACACCTAAACGCGACTTACGCATACGGACTGTATTGGCAAATAAAGTAGCGTATCAAGGTAACGAGTTTCCTATAGTAGCAGAGGTAGAGAATTTTGGCTTCCCAAACCGAAACGTCACGGCTTATTTAAGCCAAAATGGAACTATTTTAGATAAAAAAAATGTAGCCTTTAAAGGCGATGGCGACCTCCAGACCGTTAGTTTTTATACGATTGCAAAGCAGAAAGGCATACAGCATTATGTGGTAAGCATTGACGTACTCGATGGTGAGTTCACGGCACAAAATAATTCACGTGATGTTTATGTAGAAATTATAGAAGGAAAAGAAAAAGTATTGGTTGTGGCAGCAGCACCTCACCCCGACATCAAAGCTATTCGAAGCGCGATAGACAAAAACGAAAACTATACTTTTGATTTGCACATTCCAAACGTAACCCAGCTGAAGCCTGAAAAATATGACATGGTTATTTTCCACCAAGTCCCAAGTATTCATCGAGCGGGCAATGAGTTGATACAGCAATTTAAGGACTTGCCTGCCTGGTTTATATTGGGTGCGCAATCTGACCTGAATGAATTTAATCGTATCTCGAAAGACTTAAAAGTTACAGGGCGTGTGGGGCGTACTGACCTTGTAACGCCTGCATACAATAAAACTTTTTCTAAGTTTACGTTTGATAATTCAAAAAGCAACTTATTCGATAAATTACCCCCTGTAACTGTTCCTTTTGCTGAATACACCACCAGTAACGCCGCAGAGATTATTTTATATCAACGCGTAGGCAATCTAACAACCGAAAAACCTCTACTCATGATTAGCCAAGAGGGTACGCGCAAAACGGCTGTATTGGCAGGCGAGGGACAATGGCAATGGCGCATAGACGAGTTTGCGCGTCAAAATAGCCACGAATCTTATGACGAATTGGTTACGAAATTGATACAATTCCTTTCTACCAAAGAAGATAAACGCCGCCTGCGCGTTTATCCAATTAACCAAGAATTCTTTGATTTTGAGAAAGTAACCTTTGAATCTGAACTTTACAATGAGATATATGAACGCGTCTATGGGCAAAAAGTAACCCTTACGCTTCGCAATGAGGCAGGCAAGACCAGCACTTATAGTTTTACACCGACTGAAGGCAATACGCGCTTCGAAATAAGCGACCTTCCGCAAGGCGTATATGCATACGAGGCTGTAAGCGAAACTAAAGGAGGCGTAGAACGTGCTACTGGACAATTTACAGTGCGTAGTATGCAATTAGAAGCGTTAAGTACAACCGCAGACCACAATTTATTGCGCCAGTTGGCAGAAAAAACAAATGGTAAATTCTTTACTGTCAATCAGATAGACAAAATGGTAGAGGCTATTATCAACAATATTAAACCAAATCTTATTCACAGTACTGAAGAACTTTCTGAATTTATCAATCTTAAATGGTTATTCTTCTTACTGCTTGCTTTGGCTACTTTTGAATGGGCTATGAGAAAGTATCAGGGAGGTTACTAAATTAATTAGGAATAAGTGAAAAATAGGGTGTTTTCTTTGCTACTCGAAAAATGCACAAAAAATAAGTAGGTTTATGATAAATCATAAACCTACTTATTTTAGTTTTATGTTCCAGCTACGTTAAAAAACAACCGTCTTACTTGTTTGCTTTGATTATTTTCTCGCTCCAAGTACCTTCTTTGAGTTGAATTTTCAAGGTATAGATGCCAGCAGGCAAGTCTTGCAAAAGTAAGCGATATGGTTTTTCAGGATTGTTTTGGTAGGCAAGTTTTTGAACTTGCCTGCCCTGCCCATCATACAAAGTTAGCGTTATTTTATCATAGACGTTGGCTATTTTGATATGGCAAAAATCCTGGGCAGGATTGGGGAAAAGCGAAGTGTTTTGATGCAAAATTTCAGGAATAGCCGTTGTAAAATCGCTATAAACCAATAAAGTTGTAGTAAGCGAGTCCTTACAACCTTGTGCCGTTTGGCTAACTAATTTCAACGAATATGCGCCATGTTTCGTGAATTTTACTACAGGATTAGCAACTGTAGCCGATGTGCCACCTATAAAAGTAATATCCGCATTAGCAACTCCTCCCGTTTTAGTAATACTCCATTTCCAAATAGTCGCCCCTATTGCGGTACTCGCAAAAGTCATTTGGTCAGAGGCAGGCAAGTTCAGAGAGTCGTTTGCTTGTGTGAAATTTGTTTTGTGGGTGGTTATAGTTACTTGTAATGGCACTGCAGGACTTGCGAAAACAGAGTCCACACACGTTACCCAAAGCGTTTGATTGATGGTTATATTGCTCAATACCAACGAATTGCCTGTATGTAAGATGGGCGTGGTTTCAGCGATAGGTTCTTCAGCATAAAAATTAAATTTTGAACCGCCTATGGGTGTAACGGTTGCCTGCCCATTTTGGCAAGACGTAATATTCGTTACAGTAGGCGTAGGGCTTCTTTTTGCGATTTTATAGCGATTTTGGATAGCGATAGCTTGAGCTTTGAGGTCGTTCAAATTATCACCTACCACGTAGGCAAAAGCTACAGTGCGGGTTTGCCCTAAAGCAAAATTAGATAACCGTACAGCCAGTATATTGGCGACATCATTGCCTTGTGCCGTACCTGCTTGGGGCTTAAAAATACCTTTCGAGACGGCATCAAATTTTTCTTGCTTGGTGAAGCCGTCATTTATTTTTATGGTATTAGTCGCATCATCAAAAGCGTAATAATGAATTTTTTGCCCTGCTACCGAAATATCACGTTCAGTAAGACAAGTAATACCAGCATATTTACCATTCAAAGCAGATGAAAACGCATAACCCAGCACGTTAGTTCCGTCCCAATCAGCTAAATTTTTGGTGTAATCGTCTATATCCCAGTTCGTAAATATTCCTGCGTATAGATTGTCTATAGAGCCGCCCGCTATATTTTTGAGTTTATATTCTATGACTACAGATTTTTCAACCGCGACTTCGTTCCATGAGTAGGTATTTTGTTCAATATTCAGTCCTATACGGTTTGAGTTGTTGGTAATGTCTTCGTATCTTGCTGTAGTAGTGAGGAGTGTGCCGTTCACTACTTCATTATTGGTACTATTGATAGTAAAACTATTGTCGAATAAGCCTGCATCACTACGCAAAACATTGGAGATTTTTGTATTATTGGTAGCCAATATGAGTCCTCCTTCATAAGACAAGGTTTCGCTATCCCATTGGAAGCCGTTGATAACTGTAGAAAGTGGGTGATAAGCGTTCAATGTGCCTAAATCATCATGCGGTAAATTTACTTTATTGTTATCAGCATGACCAGGGTTAAGCATAATTACTACTTTTTCTGTAAATATAAAAGCTCCTTCTTGGTATGTGAAAGTAAGCGTTGCAGGCGTGTTTGCCCTTACATTATCGCTTATTTTAAGTGTTAAGGCATCAGTTGAATTAGTAGCGGTGGTGTTGGCGGCTACAGCACCTACGATGGCTGTACCATCAAGGATAGTAATATAAGGCGAGTTGGTAGTGAGTGTTACTTGTAAATTTGTAATGGCGTTTAAGTGATTGCGAAATGAGCCAACCAAGTTTGAAGTCATTCCTTTGAATAAATAATTGCGCTTAGAGGTAGTAAAGGCGTAATTTTCCAAATTTACAGCAATAAGTGGGTCGCTCAAGGCACGTTGCATATTCAGCCTGCCCGAACCCATACCTCCTGCAAACGCACTATTGCCTGCTAAAGCGTAAATGTTATCAGTGGTAGCTACTATTCGCGCACGCACTTGTGCGGCGTTCCATGTGGGGAATTGCGCCCTTACCAATCCTACTGCGCCTGCTACTATAGGCGAAGCGAAAGAAGTGCCACTATCTGTACCACTTTGCGCCACGATACTCGCTCCTGGTGCGCACAAATCAACATACGTATTGTAGGTGGAAAAGTCTGCTTTTAAGTCGCTGCTGTTTGTCGCGCCTACAGAAAGCACAACCGTATTGTAAGAAGCGGGGAAAAACAGTCCTGTGGGTGTGGTAGTATTGCCATCATTGCCTGCAGCTGCCACCAAAACCACATCAAAATCTGTTACCACACTTTCCAAAAAGTCTTGTTCGAGTAGAGATGGCAAACCTCTACGCCCCCACGACATATTGACTACTTTGCAGTTGGTTTGTGCGGCAGCAAGAAATATACCCGTATATCCATGTGTATAAAGTTGTGTATTGGACGTTGGAGCAACTTTAATCGGAATAAATTTACAACCAAAACACGCTCCCGCGCTTCCTACGCCATTATCAGCCTTGCCTACCGCTACAGTGGCTACGTGTGTGCCATGTGTGCCACCGTTTACAGTATTATCTCCATCGGCTACATCTCTGTTGATGCCTGCGGGTGCGATGTCTTGCCCTGTCAAGTCGGCAAGGGATAGGTCATAACCGTTATCTGTAATGCCAATGACTACATTGGCGTTGCCTTGTTGAATATCCCATGCCTCGTATGCTTTGATAGTTTTGAGGTGATACGCCACGGGGTTACTTGCGGGATTGGCTTGCGGGTCATTGGGTACGTAAAGTGGCGCGTGATTCGTATAAATAGGTTCAGCGTATTCGATTTCAGGCAAGTTGCGTAGGCGAGCTATCGTAGCCTGCATATCTTGGGCAGGCAAGATAGTAATCATATAAATAAAGCCTAACTTTTTGCAACTTTCGCCCCAATTTGGGCTATTGCTTGCCTGCATGACGGGGTGAGAGGCATCAAACATAGGCAAGTGTGTCGCTATTCCCAAGCTTGCCTGCCTTTCTGCGGATAAGAACTGCAAAGGGCGATATAATTTGTTATTTACAGCTAAACTTTTGTTCAGTGTAAATTTATATTTGATGGCTATTGTATAGGGTTGTACTTCTGCTTCGTGGAAGATGCTTTTTTGTGCCAATAGCACTTGCATACTCAATAGAAGTAAGCAAAGGGTTAGTTTCGTTTTCATAGAAGTCATTTTTTAGTATGCAATATAGCGATTATTATAGAAAACTGTATATTTAGGCGAATAAACTCGTCATAAACGTAACCCCTTGCTTAAGTATAAAGACTCAGGCAAGGGGCGTTTTTAAGTGGCATGAGGCTATGTTATAAATGTAGCGCAATGCTATCACTTTCGCCATTTTCATCATCATCGTCTGTATCTTCCAACAAGGCTTTTATAGCGGCGGCTTTTGCCATGCGGAGGTTCAGCATTTCAACAAATAAGGAGAAGCCCATCGCAAAATAGACGTATGCTTTTGGCACGACTACCTCGAATGCTTCAGCTATGAGCAAGAAGCCTATCATAAGCAAGAACGAAAGCGCAAGCATTTTTACGGTAGGGTGATTGTTTACAAAATCGGCAATCGATTTAGCAAATAGCATCATGATAAGCGTGGAGGTAAGGACGGCAATAATCATAATGTCTATCCTGCCAGGTGCTGCCAAACCTACTGCGGTAAGTACCGAATCGAAGGAGAACACAATGTTTAATAATATAATTTGGAACATTGCTTTAGCAAAAACAGATCCTTTGTTCTTTTTTGCTTTGTCTTTTTCAGCTTGATGGTCTTTCTTTTTATGTTTTTTCTTAGTACTTTCCAATTCGAGTTTATGGTGAATCTCGTTGGTACTACTGTATAAAAGGAACATTCCGCCTATCATTAAAATAATATCCTTACCGCTCATGTGTATATGAAGTGCCTCAAATACAATGATAGGGTCTTTTAATTGAATCAATAGAGAGATGCCCAATAACAAAATGATACGCGGAATAATCGCTAATATCAAACCCAAACGCCTTGCGCGGGGTTGGTCGTCTTTGGGCAACTTGCCTGCCACGATAGAAATAAACACGATATTGTCAATCCCTAATACGACTTCCATGACGGTAAGCGTAAGCAGACTCACGACAGCATCACCTGAAAAGACAAGGAATTGAGAAGCAGGAAGGGTATCTAAAAGCATATAGTAAGATTTTTTAAAGAGTGTTTGAAGTAGGTAAGCAAGTGTAGAAGTTCCACATAAGAAACGTGTTGCAAATAAATGCTTTTTTTCTGAAAAAACCAAATACTTGGGTGGGTAGGCAGATTAAATGCATCAAAATAAAAGTTCCCCCAATTTCATTGGGGGCTATTCAAATTTGAACCTCTAAAGAGGTTCGGTAAAGCACAAGC
>JAYTNK010000402.1:0-4353 GCA_043748375.1 Cytophagales bacterium | reverse complement strand
ACTTGTGGCAGGAGCAGGCATAGGCACGATTGCGGTAGGTGTGGCGAAGGCAGGCGCGGACATTATCCAAATTTCGGGAGGCGAGGGAGGTACAGGCGCGGCAACGCTTTCGTCTATGAAGCACGCGGGTTTGCCTTGGGAACTTGGTTTGTGGGAAGCGCATCAAACACTTTTGGCAAATGGCTTACGCGAACAAGTGATTTTGCGCACTGATGGCGGACTTCATTCAGGCAAGGAAATCTTGACTGCTGCTATTTTGGGGGCAGAAGAATATGATTTTGGCAAATTGCTGTTGGTGGCGCAAGGTTGCGTCATGGCGCGTGTTTGCGAAAAAAATACCTGTCCTAAAGGCATTGCTACCCACGACCCACGCTTCAAGGCTAAATATCAAGGCACGAAGGAACATATTGTTACCATGCTGAAATATTTGGCTGAAGATGTAAGGCGAAATCTTGCAGAAATGGGTTTTTCGAAAATGCAAGACCTCATAGGCAGAACCGACCTTTTGGAAGAAAATCCTTACCTACACGACCTTATTCGTTTGAAGCGTTTGGATTTGAGTTTTATCCTTGATGAGCCTTCGCCTTTCCTACGTCAAAAGCCTTTTGCAGGAAATGAGTTGTTTGCGGAAGGATTGAGCGAATTGAATAAGAGCCTCACCCAAACCCTCTCCCAAGGAGAGGGCTTTGAAATACCCACCCTCTTTGGGAGAGGGGCAAGGGCTATCAAAATAACCGTACAAGACCGCGCCATTCCTGCTACCTTGGCAGGTAAGTTGGCAAAAAACACCCATCAAAGACTCTCTCAAGGAGAAGGCTTTGAAAACTCCCCTCTCCTTGGGAGAGGGGCAGGGGGTGAGGCTATACTTACCTTCGAAGGCTCTGCGGGACAAGGTTTTGGCGTATTTCTCACAGAAAGCATTGATTTACAATTATTTGGAGAAGCCAATGACTCTGTAGGCAAGATGATGTCGGGAGGCAAAATTGTGATTTGTCCCTCGAAAAAGGCGCAATTCAAGGCAGAAGAAAACGTCATTATTGGCAATGTCGCCCTTTATGGCGCGACAGGTGGCACGCTGTACGTGAATGGAATCGCGGCAGACCGTTTCGCAGTGCGTAATAGTGGCGCAACAGCAGTAGTAGAAGGCGTGGGAATGCACGCTTGCGAATATATGACTCGCGGAAAGGTAGTCATTTTGGGCGAAACGTCCTACAATGTGGGCAGTGGTATGACAGGAGGCGAGCTTATCATGGTAGGCAATAAAGTAGATTATATCAACCGCGACTATATCGCGCCTCTTGCCTTCGAAGCCGAAGAATTAGAAGAACTCAAAGCTCTTTTGCAAGACTATCACCAAGCCACACAAAGCAAACGCGCCCAATATTTGCTCGAAAATTGGGACGAAACCCAACATTATTTTACGCGCTATGTGCCAAAGGCTGTAGTGAAAAAACGGGAGGAGAGTTTGGTTTCGTAATATTGTCCTTGCCTACTCACATTTTTTGGGGTAGGCAAGGTTTTTAGAAAAAATATGTATATTTGCATTGTAAAACAGCATTTTGTATGAAAGAACGCACCTTTATAAGTTTTGATTGGGCAATCAAAAAAGTGCTTCGGCACAAAGAGAACTTTAAAGTTTTGGAGGGCTTTTTGAGCGAATTGTTGGGCTTTGATATAACCATTGAGAGCCTGCTCGAGAGCGAAAGCAACAAACAATATGACGAAGATAAATATGACAGAGTAGATATTTTGGTAAAGTCCGCCTCGAATGAACTCATGCTTATTGAGGTACAATATGATGACGAAATAGACTATTTTCATAGAATGGTCTTTGGCATCTCCAAACTTATTACAGAATACATTAGCGAAGGACAACCTTATGGAGAAATCAAAAAAGCCTATTCTATCAATATTATGTACTTTCGTTTGGGGCAAGGTAAGGATTATGTGTATGAATACGAAGGTAAGTTCGTAGGCAGGAAGCAAAAAGATGTGCTAAATCCTACCAAAACCCAAAAAGCTAAGTATGGCATTGAGACTGTAGCTGATATTTTCCCCAAATACTACATCATTCGCGTAGGAAGTTTCAAAGAGGAAGTACAAGATACTCTTGATGAATGGATATATTTTCTGAAAAAGAGCGAAATCAAAGATAATTTCAAAGCCAAAGGTATGCAAGAAGCCCAAAAAGTATTGCGCTATGAGAATATGTCGCCTGAAGACCAACTTGCCTACAAACGCCATGTAGAAAACAAGCGTTTGGAAATAAGCGTTACGGAAACGGCTCTATACAAAGGCGAAAGACGAAATAGTATCAAGGTTGCACAAAAACTTTTGAAAAAAGGGTTCAGCCTTGAAGAAGTGGCTGAAGTGAGCGAACTTACAACCCTCGAAATACAAGCTATAGCACGAGGTGAGGACATAGACAAAGAAGATGAAGATTAAATGTCCTTGCCTGCCCCTGCGTGGGTAGGCAAGGTTTTATTTTTTGACAACCACATTTTGTGTCCTCCGCAAAGGTAGGTAAAAGGGGTTTTAAAGCAAAGTTTTTAGTAGTTTTTTACATAAATGAAATTTATTTTATAGCCTTTGCAACTTTTTGATAGGCAAGAGAGTCCTTAAGGTAAATCATTTTAAATTAAACCGACATGAAAAAAATTATCCTTTCGACGCTGTGCTTATTATGCTTTTGGAGCTGTGAATATGATAAAATGGGAGATATAGGAGATATAGGATTTGGTCTAATAGGCGAACAATACAATACCTTTGAGGAAAATCCTTTTGTAGAAACAAGCCAAAACAATGTTTCTACATTTGCCATTGATGCTGATGGAGCATCTTATGCTAACACCAGACGTTTTTTGAGCTACAACCAAAAACCACCAAAAGATGCTGTCAGAATTGAGGAATTTATTAACTATTTCCAACACAATTATCCTGAACCTACAGGACAGCACCCTATTTTTGTAGATGGAGAGGTTGGACAATGTCCTTGGACTGCTACAAATAAACTTATACGCATAGGTATCAAAGGTAAAAGCATACCCAAAGCAGATTTGCCAAGTTCTAATATCACTTTATTGATTGATGTATCAGGGTCTATGGGAAGCTCGGACAAACTACCACTTTTGAAGCAAACGTTAATGTTTTTTGTGGATGAACTTCGCCCACAAGATAAAATAGCTATTGTAACTTATGCAGGGCAAAATACGGTAGCCTTGCCTGCCACTTCAGGTAGCGAAAAAAATGCTATCAAAAGTGCTATCAACAGTTTAGGTTCAGGCGGTTCTACAAATGGTTCAGGGGGCATCATAAAAGCCTACGAAATTGCCCAACAGAATTTTGTGCAAGGAGGCAATAACAGGGTAATATTGGCAACTGATGGAGATTTTAATGTGGGCGTAACTTCTCAAGATGAACTCGTAAAGTTGATTGAATCAAAACGAGATGCAGGCGTTTTCTTGACTGTTTTAGGAATGGGAATAGGAAATTTGAATGATGGTGCTATGGAACAATTAGCCAATAAAGGTAACGGTATATACGAATACATAGACAACCTCGAACAAGGCAAAAAAGTGTTTGTATATGAATTTAATAAGTTCTTTACCATTGCACAAGATGTCAAAGTGCAAGTAAAGTTTAATCCTACTTTGGTCAAGGCTTATCGTTTGATTGGATACGAAAACCGTCTTTTGCAACAACAAGATTTTAATAATGACAAAAAAGATGCAGGAGATTTGAGTGTTGGGCAAACTGTGAGTGCTTTGTATGAAATTGTGCCACAAACTACTATAGGACTTGATTTTCAATCCACGCCCACTTTCACTATAGATTTTCGATACAAAATTCCTACAGAAACAAATAGTCATTTGATTAGTATTCCTGTTCCAGATGGGCTTATACCTTTTGAGAATACAAGTGAGAACTTTCGTTTTATCAGTGCCGTAGCAAGTTATGGAATGTTATTGCGAAATTCAGCCTATAAAGGCAATACAAATTATGACATAGTGCAAAATTGGGTGTCAAATAGTAAACAGTATGACCCTTATAATTTTAGAAATGAATTTCTTACACTTATACAAAAGACTAAAACATTGCCTTAACAAAGCAGATATTTTTTAAGAATTTAAACCTTGCCTGCCCACATGGGTAGGCAAGGTTTGTTTTTGCAAAACAAATAGTTTTTACTACCTTTGCCTCAAAATGCCTTCTTCATGACAAACAAAAAAAAGTACCTGACGGACATTAAAGATATTTCAGAAAGTGAAATTGAAAATATCTTAGGTGACGAAAATTTTCATCTAATTAGTTTTGAAAATGTTGTACCATCTATCGATTTGTGTAAAAAGTTAG
>JAYTNK010000401.1:0-1598 GCA_043748375.1 Cytophagales bacterium | reverse complement strand
ACCTTGTTTTTTTAACAGCCTTTTAACATTTAAATTAAATAATTCATTATCAATTAGTTACGATATTATTTAAGCCTTAAAATGCTTGCTTTCTGGTTTTCTATGAACCAAATAAATATAGTTGTGATGTCTTTTAAAAATTTATGATTAGCTTTGCAATGCAGTATAAAGCAAATGCCATGAAACAAGTTGTTGCCTTATTTTTAATTCCTATATATCTGATGCTCAATTTGGGTATTCAGGTCAATAGGCATTATTGTGGAGGCAAGTTGGCTTCAGTTAATCTTTTCGTAGGCAAGGGCAAATGTGCTTGTGGAGAAACTGAAATGCCCGCAGGTTGTTGCAAAGACGAGAACAAGATTTATCAAATTGAGGATGACCAACAGAAAATTGCTTTTTCTTTTGATTTGCTTAAAGTAACCCTATTTAAGTTTACTCCTCCTGCACCTGTTTTTGAATGGTTTACCTTTCAAAACTATGTGTTATCTTTTCATGACAGTTTAGCGGTTATTTGGCAGAATCCCCCTCTCCCACCGCTCAAAACGCCTCTCTACCTGCGTAATAACGTATTGCGAATTTGATTTAATTGTTTTTCAATTATTTATCAACTTCTATATACTTTATTCTCATGAAAAATCTATTTTTAGGGCTTATCATAGCTCTATCTCCCCTATCAACCGCCTGTAGCCAAACACAGCCCACTCAAGCAGTGAGCGTAGGCAAGGCTCCTAAAACTGTGAAAACACAGTTAAATGCTGTTCTCGCCACGTATTATGGCGTAAAAGATGCGTTAGTGGCTACCAATAGCCAAAAAGCCCAAACAGAGGCAGGCAAGCTAATGGCAACTTTAGCAAAAGTAGAAGTTGCTACTTTGACTGACGAACAGCAGAAATTTTACGCACCGTTGGCTGAAAAGTTACGAGCAGATGCGCAATATATCAGCGAAACGACTGATGTAGAAAAGCAAAGAACGCGCTTCGAAGGGGTTTCAAATAACCTTTATGTTGTCATAACGACTTTCAAAGCCAATACAGCTACAGCGTATCAGCAATATTGTCCCATGGCATTTGATGATAAAGGGGCTTTTTGGCTATCAGATAAGAAGGAAGTTCGTAATCCTTATTTTGGTAATAAAATGCTTAAGTGTGGCTCAGTTAAAGCCGAATTTTAATTTCCTCTCTTAAATTTACCAAAATGAAACTATATAAAATATTAATCTTCAATATCTTACTGATATTGAGCTTGCCTGCCCATGCCCAACACTACATAAAAGGCGTAGTGATAGAAGAAACTGAACAAGGCAAATTCCAAGCTGTCCCTTTTGCCAACGTAGTTTGGCTTGGTACTACTGAAGGTGCTGTTACAGATACAAGTGGCGTTTTCAAAATTGCCCATAAGCCTGAATACAAACAGTTGATTGTCAGTTTTTTAGGTTATCAATCGGATACAATAGCCGTAAACGAAACGAATATGAACGAAATTCGTGTCATACTCAAAACGGATAAAAAAACCTTAGCGGAAGTTATCGTCACAGGCGAGCGTGGAAGTAGTTACATAGACTATCTGAATCCTATCAAAACGCTTATAATGACGGAGAA
>JAYTNK010000400.1:0-8966 GCA_043748375.1 Cytophagales bacterium | reverse complement strand
ATAGCCACGCTGTAAGCGTCTGTTATACACTTTAGCACCCCGCAAAAGCCTGAAAAACAGATTCTTACAGCATGACTGCTCATATATTTTGGTAGCTTCAGCTATAACCTTCTAAGAACCATAAATTCATAATCTAATGATAAAATATCTTAACGGAGTGAAATACTACAGGCAAGGACATCTTTTATACCATCAACGAAGCAAAGTACAATGATTATATCATTTACTACAGGCAAGACTAAAGACTTGCCTACCCCAACGGATTGAGCAGTACTTGACGATATTTTGGTTTGGGATAGCATCAATGAAAAAGCTCTTCACGAATATTTAGTTTGTGTACTTCTTTTATACACAAGGTTTAAAAATCATATTTGACAAAGGGAGTGAGCGCAACTGTTTCAAAATCTCCAATACTGATAGTAAAGTATAATTTACTTTGCAAACCCACACTAAATTTACCACTTGAATACAAAACACCTCCTAATCCCACAGAAGCCCCTCCCTCTGCCATACCCGCATTTTGAGCATTTCTTTCACCTATAAAAGCTCCTTGAGGTGATATAGACATTTCTTGTAGCTGCGAGTGCATTACATAAAGTCCTACAGACACAAATAACTGTTGTTTTGGTAAAAAACTTCTTCGATAATAAAACTCATAGAAATCGTTGTTGTGGCGAAGTTCTATATGATTTATGATAATACTAAAATTGTTATATTGGTAGTTGCCTTGAAATTTCCCGTGATGGGTTTGGCGTGAATAGGCAAAACCTACAGCATTTTTTTTGAATTTGTAGGCAAGGTTGATGTTACCTATAGTACCTAAAAAGTTCTTTTGATAGAGTTCGTAATTCCACCCACCACTAAATGGTGGAATAAAATAACCATTTTGTTTATTCACAGGGCGACCATAATCGACAAAAAAACTACCCGCACCACCATAAGCAATACCTATTTCAACACGCGATTGCTTGGTGTTTTGGGCGTTTAAAGGCATATATGTGAAAAAAAATACCAACAATGAGTTTAAAACAATATTTTTTAGGTTCATAAAAATCTCGTTTTCTTGCAAAGATAACCAAAATTCCTTGAAACAAAATTAAAAAGCTGTAACAACTTCCCCAAAAATAAGTACCTTTGTGCATACCTAATTACTCATTCACTCGCTCATTCATTCACTCTCTCACTCTCCTATATGCGATTTAATAGACTTTTAGGCGTGTTTGTGTTATTATGCCTCGCCATAGTAGCCCACGCCCAACCTAACAACCCCAAAAATATGGCTTACTATACCAGTGCCTGGAAACGCGCCGACTCTTTGCTCAATCAAGGATTGCCCAAATCTGCCCTTGAGGTGGCTCTCGAAGTGCGCAAACGCGCCCAAACCGAAAGCAACGCCGCGCAAGAAGTAAAAGCCCTTATTTATAAACTCACCTACACGTCGCAAGTGCAAGAGGAGGAAGTTTCCAAATGCATCGAGGAGTTTCGTATGGAAACGACTACCGCAAAATTTCCCATCAAACCTATCCTACATTCTATGCTTGCCGATTTGTATTGGCAATACTACCAACAACAACGCTGGCAAATCATTGGACGTACCCAAACCGATGGCGCAGTAGTACTCGAAGACATCAAAACATGGGATTTACGCAAGATTGCAGACGAAATTCGCAAGCAATACCTTGCCTCCCTCGACAAACCACAAGAATTGCAAGGCTATCTTATCGAAACTTTTAACGATATATTACATAAAGGATACGAAAAACAACGCCAACTGCGCCCTACATTGTATGACTTTTTGGCGCACCGCGCTATAGATTTTCTGGCAAGCAATGAACTCGATTTGCCTAAACCGTCTTATCAATTTACCTTCAATAATATTGATTTTCTCAAGCCTGCTAAAGAATTTGCAGCCTTGAAAATTGATACCAAAGATGTAGATGCTTACAAACTCCAAGCCTTGAAGCATTTGCAAGAGCTGACAAACCGCGCCCTAACGAACCCCAACAGAAATATATTGGCAGATATTGATTTTAAGCGCATTACACTCTTGCAAGCCAATATACAAATCCCTGATAAAACGAATAAATTTATAGAAATACACAAACAATACGCCCAAATACACGCAGGCACTGACCTCAAATCGATGTTCTTGTGGCAGGTAGGCGAGTTGTATTTCACACAAGGCAAGCAATTCAACCCACAAGGTGGCAATCAATTCCAAACTGACCTAAAAACAGCCTTCAAACTGACTGAAGACGTGATAGCGCGTTATAGCAATAGTGAGGGCGCACAAAATTGCCGCGCTTTGCAAAGCCGTATTTTGGAGAAAGAATTGCAAATGACCACGCGCCAAATCGCGCTCCCCAATGAAGCATTTCCTGTTTCTATACGATACCGCAACTTGCCTACCCTTTATTGGAGAGTTGTCAAATGCTCGCCCAAAGATTGGCAGGAAGCACAAGAAAAATATAACAAAGAAAGCTATACAGAAGGTGTGGCACTCGAATACATGGCAAGCAAGAAAACCGTCTTGGATTGGAATACGACCTTGCCTGCGGAAGGTGATTATCAACCGCACGTAGTAGCCGAAAAGGTAAATGCTTTGCCCCTTGGCGACTATATGATTATCGCCAGTAGTTCTCCTAAATTCAAATATCTGGGCGAGGCACTATCGTATGTACTTACTACAGTTACGAACCTCAGCTATGTATCAAGGACAGGCGAAAACAGTGTAGAATACCACGTCTTGCATCGCAAAACAGGCAAGCCCCTCCATAATGTTGAAGCTGAAGTCTATCAAAACTATTATGATTACAACAACGGAGGCTATAAACGCAAAACCATAGGCAATTACAAAACAGATGCCGAAGGCTATTTTCAAGCACCTGCTCAAAAAGACAATCGTTATAACTCCCCTTATTATGTAAATCTAAAAGACGGACAAGATAAATTTAATGCCAGCGATGCCACGTACGCCTATTATTATGACCGCGAGGAATTAGTACAAGCTATTCCACCTCGCGCTTTTGTATTCGCAGACCGCGCTATTTATCGTCCAGGGCAAACGTTGCATTTCAAGAGTATTGTGATGCAAGGCAACGGAGAAGATAACCGTATCTTGCCTAACTTCGAAGTAAGTGTGCATTTATTTGATGTAAATTACCAAAAAATTAATGAACTTGTACTTAAAACAAACGAGTATGGCTCTATCAACGGTACTTTTGTCTTGCCTACCACAGGATTAACGGGACAAATGCACATGACGCTGTACGCAAAAACGGCTATCAATGAAGTCGACCATGCGGTTACAGATGGACAAACGCTCAAGATGATTGCCCGTTTATACAATACCAATGTAAATGAACTCCTTTCAATAAACAACTTAAAAGACGAGAAAATTAAAAAAGGACAGCTTATCAAAGTACGCCAACCTGTAGCTACTCAAGCTTTGGGGCAACACGATTTCTCGGTAGAGGAATACAAACGTCCTAAATTTGAAGTGGCATTTGAGACTGTAAAGGGTACGTTTCGCTTATCTGAAAAAATAAAAATAAAAGGTTCAGCTAAAGCCTTTTCAGGGGCAAATATAGATGGTGCAGAGGTGAAATTCCGTGTAGTACGGGAGGCAAAATTCCCACGTTGGTGGTATTATTGGTATGGTAGCTACCCCAATTCTCCACAAATGGAAATCACTAACGGCTTCAGCAAGACAATGCCTGACGGTACTTTTGAAGTTACGTTTGATGCCTTACCTGACCCAAATATTGCAAAGGAAAATATGCCAACATTTGTCTATACAGTGTATGCAGATGTAACAGACATCAATGGTGAAACGCGCACAGGAACAGGAAGTGTAGCCGTAAGCTATCAAGCTCTCGCCCTTAATGCGGTAGTGCCAAGTGAATGGGAGGAAAAAGAAGCTCCAGTATTTACAGTGAAAAGTACAAACTTGGCAGGCGAGCCTTTACCTGCGCAAGGCACGCTTATCATACGCAAACTTAAAACCCCTGCACGCGCTTACCTGCCCCACGTAGCAGGCAAGCCCGATAAATTCAATTATACGGAAAGCGATTGGTACAAAACACTACCCCAATATGCTTATAAAGACGAGAATAATCCGTATGCTTGGGAAGTAGAAAAAGAAATATATACCACTAAGTTCGACACAGGTAAGCCTCAAGATATTACCCCCGATAATTTCAAAAAATGGGATTCTGGACAATATACGGTTGAGATAAAAGCACTTGACCAATACGGTACAGAGGTGAAAGAAGTGTATTACCTTGCCTACACAGCCCCTACAGAAGGCAGAAAAGCGACCTTGCCTGCCCCTGCTTACTTTAATTATTCCTTGAAAAAGGAAATCGTAGAAGTAGGCGAGAAAGCCATCATACGTATTGCCTCAAGCGAGGAAGTTCATGTCCTTTATGAAATTGAACACCAAAGCAAAATCGTAAAAAAGGAATGGATTACGCTCAAAGCCGAACAAAAATCTTTTGAAATAGCTATCGAAGAAAAACATAGAGGCAATCTAAGTGTATTGCTCACGGTTATAAAAGATAATCAAGCCTTTACACAAAACCTTACGGTGCAAGTTCCGCGTACTAACAAGGAATTAGACATTACTTTCGAGACTTTTCGCAATAAACTTCAGCCAGGACAAGAAGAAGAATGGCGTATTCGTATCAAAGGGAAAGGGGGAGATAAAGTAGCTGCCGAAATGGTAGCCACACTTTATGATGCCTCACTTGATGTGTTCAGAGTAAATGCGTGGGATTTTAATATTTATAGCAGTTATTATGCCACACGAGGCTGGAGCGAGGGTAGCTCTTTTCAAGCTGAGCAATTTAGATTTTATGCCCAATCATGGAACAACTACACAAGTGGTGCTTCGCGTAGCTATGACTATTTGAATTGGTTTCAATTCCAAATGTATCAATTTTGGCATCGCCATTATGAAAATGAGCGCGGTATGGTAGAAGGTACTGCCATGAAAGAAGAAGCAGGAGAACTACGTAAGCCACAAGCAATGGCAAAAATGGCAAGGAAAGAGTCATCTTCTCCTGCTGAAGCAAACATGATTACGGGAATTAAGTACAATGACGCTGACTCAATAGAAGAAGAAAAATCCAAACCTGATGTAAAAGGAGGCAAAGAAGATGGCAAAACAGGCAAAGATGGCGACAAAACAAGCAAGGGAGGCGAGGACATGAGCCAAGTCAAAGTGCGTACTAACTTCAGTGAAACGGCATTTTTCTACCCTACCCTGATGACAGATGCCAATGGTGATGTGTTGGTGAAGTTTACTGTACCCGAAGCCCTCACTCGTTGGAAAATGCTCGGCTTTGCACACTCAAAAACCTTGCAATACGGATTGACTACCAACACGCTTGTAACGCAAAAGGAACTAATGGTAGTGCCTAATGCACCTCGTTTCTTCCGCGAAAATGACGCTATAGTATTTCCTTCTAAAATCACGAACTTGAGCGATAAGGAAATGACAGGCACCGCCCAATTAGCGTTAATCAATCCGCTTGATGCCCAAAGTTTAGACACAAAATTAGGAAATACTTCGCCTCAACAAACTTTCAAAGTACCCGCAGGGCAAAGTACTGTCGTATTTTGGAGTTTGAAAATACCCGCAGGCACACAAGCCATTACTTATCGAGTGGTTGCCAAAGGAGGCGCGTTCAGCGATGGCGAGGAAATGACCTTGCCTGTACTTACCAATTCGATGTTGGTAACGGAAACTTTGCCCTTGCCTATACGTGGCAATGAAACTAAAGACTTTAAGTTCAATAAACTGATTGCTTCAGCCAGTTCTAACACGTTGCGCCACGAAAAGCTAACTTTAGAATTCACATCCAATCCTGCTTGGTATGCTATTCAGGCATTGCCTTACATGATGGAGTATCCTTACGAGTGTGCCGAGCAAGTATTTAGTAGATTTTACGCCAATAGTTTGGCTACGCACATTGTAAACTCTGCGCCTCGTGTGAAACAAGTGTTTGATAATTGGGCAAAAGAAACGCCTGAAACCTTCCTTTCTGCGCTTGACAAAAACCAAGAGTTGAAAAGCATCATGTTGGAAGAAACGCCTTGGCTATTAAACGCTAACAACGAAGCACAACGTAAAAGGCAAGTGGCTGTACTGTTCGACCTCAATCGCATGAGCAAAGAGCTTGCCTCCGCTCTCGAAAAGTTAGAGAAAAAGCAGGTAAGTTCGGGCGCGTGGACGTGGTTTGAAGGTATGCCTGAAGACCGCTACATTACCCAGCATATTGTTACGGGTTTAGGGCATTTAGACCGCCTCAAAGTAAAAAATGTGCGCGATGACCAACGCGCTTGGGCAATGGTGCAAAAAGCTATCGCTTATCTTGACCGCCAAATTGACCGTGATTATCAAGAATTGAAACTTATTGAGAAAAAAGGGATGCTTAAATTAAGCGACCTACACATCGGCTATTACGAAGTGCAGTATTTATATGCGCGTACCTATTTCTTAGACTTGCCTATTGACAAAAAGCACCAAGAAGCCTTTGATTATTTCAAAGGACAGGGACAAACCTATTGGTTATCTTTCAATCGTTACGCACAAGGTATGCTTGCGCTTGCCTTAAACCGCCTCAAAGACACGCAAACACCTGCCAAAGTCATCAAATCTTTGCGCGAAAAAGCGTTGAATTCTGAAGAAATGGGTATGTATTGGAAAGATAGCTACGGTTATTATTGGCACGAAGCGGCTATCGAAAGCCACGCTTTGATGATTGAGTTATTTGATGAAGTAGCCAATGATGCCAAAGCTATAGACGACCTTAAAACGTGGTTGCTCAAGCAAAAACAAACTCAAGATTGGAAAACTACTAAGGCTACTGCTGAAGCGTGTTACGCACTGATGTTGCGTGGCGCAAATTGGCTGGAAAGCGAAAAATTAGTAGAGGTCAGTGTGGGAGGCAAGCTCGTTAATCCTTTCTCGGAGGCAAACGCAGGCAAGGTAGAAGCAGGCACAGGCTATTTCAAAACCGCTTGGAAAGCAGCCGATGTAACCGCAGAAATGGGTAATATCACGGTTAAAAAATCTGATGCAGGGGTAGCTTGGGGCGCTATGTATTGGCAATACTTTGAGCAGTTGGATAAGATAACGCCTGCCTCAACGCCTGTCAATATCAAAAAACAACTGTTTTTAGAAAAGGATTCGGACACAGGCAAGATGCTTGTACCTATCACTGACAAGACTCCCATTCAAGTAGGCGACATGGTAAAAGTGCGCATCGAAATTCGCGTAGATAGAAACTTGGAATATGTTCACTTAAAGGACATGAGAGCGTCTGCTTTTGAGCCTATCAACGTGATGTCGCAATACAAATGGCAAGATGGCATTGGTTATTACGAAAGTACACGCGATGTAGCCACGCATTTCTTCATAGGTTACTTGAATAAAGGCACGTATGTATTTGAATATCCACTTCGCGCTACCCACGAAGGCGACTTCTCCAACGGTATCACGACTTTACAATGTATGTACGCGCCTGAATTTGCGAGCCATTCAGAGGGAATTAGAGTGAGCATTAAGAAGAAGTAATAAACAAAGTTTAACCTTGCCTGCCAAAACGGTAGGCAAGTTTTTTTTAAAAACTATTTTTAACACAATTTATTATGAAAAATTATTTTTTAGTACTTTTAGTATTATTTTGCACAAGTTGTAAACTTTTTCATTCTTATCCAGACAACACACATTGGTGGTATCATAAAGGTATCACACAAAAAGATAAACTTGTGTTGGACCAACAAGATAGCCTTATCAAAGATTGGCATAGCACAAATTCTTTGGGAGATTATATGAAAGGCAAATTAAAAGTTTTCCATACTGAAAAAAAGAAACTCTATTTTTTTGTAGAGATGGGCGAATGGATAGAACGTCATAGTGTATCTGCTTCAAGAAAATGGAAAGCTGAAACAAGAGATACCATTGTATATGATATGTCAGGCAACATCATATCAAGAAGGTTTTACATGGATGAGGCTTTTGATAAAATTGGATTTTATTTAAAAGAAAAATGGACATCAGAACAAACTGATAGTTTAAGACAAACTATAATAGAATACTATCCGAATGGACAACTAAAACTAAAACTTAGACTCACTATCTTAAATCCAGATGTAGATATAACCGATAAATTCAAGCATAAAAATTTACTATTTAGCGAAGCTCATAAAGAAAATGGAGAAATAGATAATTCTGATGAACTTCAGATAGACGAATGGTATCAACCACGCACTTTAATGAAAGAGAAAAAGTAATAATTTATCTTTATTTACACCTTGCCTGCCCGCGCGGTAGGCAAGTTTTTCTAAAAAATAAATTTATGCATATATACCTATTTATTATTTTTTATTTGTGTTATTCTTACCTAAATGGTAACGAAAAACCCGAAGGTAAGCGTGCGAAAAAAGTTATTGTTTATGTACAAGCAACTAACGGGAAATTACACAAAAATGAGGAGCAAAACTTTGATACACTTGGAAAACTTATTGAAACAATAAGGTATGACCAACATGGACAAGTTTGGCAAATAGAAAAAAATTATTATGATGCACTTGGACAGAGAATTTTGCTTTCATTATTTTTTTAATCTTCAATTTCATTACTTTCTTGAGTTTCTTCTGCTAACTTCTTTTCAAATTTATTATATATAAAAAGCATTAATAGCCCAAATAAAATAGCAGAAACAATCAGTATAGTATTAATAATACCATCAACAGAAAAAGATATTCGAATTAATATAGTTGAAATAATAAAACCCGAATTTCGCATAACTTTATGGAACTCGTCTGTGTGAAAAAATGAAAATAAGAGTAATATTACGTCAGCAATAATCAAAATATTGAAAAACTGTTCAAAGAAAATATTATTGATGTTCTTGAAAGAAATAGCATTGCTTTCAAGTGGTTGAAAGATACCAATA
>JAYTNK010000399.1:0-5502 GCA_043748375.1 Cytophagales bacterium | reverse complement strand
TCTTGTGTACCCGTACGCCATACAGTTATAGGTAGCGTATTGATATAAGGAAGAGGGTCTATCATATCAAATTGAAAAGGAATGATAGTCTTTCCTCTTTCATCTATTACGCCCCAATATTTTCCTTTTTTTACTCTTGCGTAGAAATTTGAGCTAATGCCATCTTCTGATAGCACTCCTGAGAACGAGGCGGCATCTTGGTATTGTGGAAGAATAGCCTCTTTTCCTTTGCGGTCTAAATAACCCCATTTCCCTTTTTTCTTGATGCCCATAAGCGGAATATCTTGATAGATAGTTCCCATTTCATCATATTTGAAAGGGACTATAATTTGCCCATTATTTTTAATAACGCCCCATTTTTCTTTTTTGCTTACAATGGCTTCTTTATTTTCATAATTAAATTTCATATTATCATACTCAAAAGGCACAATAGCTCTACCTGTAGTGTCGATGATACCCCATTTCTTGTTGCGTTTAGCCATCATGATACGCGGGAGGTTGCTGTAATTATCGTTTTCTAAATTTTCTATGTATTCGTATTGGATAGGGTGTGCAATTCTTCCTGCGGTGTCGAGTAGTCCGTATAAGTTATTTTTCTTCACTACGATATATTTTTTCCATTCTTCGGCTTGCAAGCTATCATATTCGCAGGGAATAAATAGTTTTAAGTTGGCATCAGCGACACCAAACTTACCGTTTTGAATAAGAATCATATATTTAGTTCTACCTAAATAGCCATTGACTTCATCATAAATGGCAGGCAAGACTTCCTTGCCTACATAATCTAAATAGCCTGTTTTTTTATCCTTTACTACTCGAATAAAGTTTTGGTTTGGCTCAAAAATAGTGTCATAAATAGCGGGCGCAATAACCTTGTGTTGAAGGTCAAACAGTCCTTCTTTGCCATTTTGGTAGGCATACACGAGGTCATTTACAACTTTTAATTTTGCATATTGGATAGGAATAAGCTCCTTGCCTGCGTAATCAACCACGCCTATTTTATCTTGTTTCGAGATAATAACATAGTTATAAAAAGCGTCCACTATTTTTTCATATTGAAATGGTAGAATAGTTTGTCCATCCCAATTGATAATACCCCATTGACTGCCTTTTTGTGCTATAAAGTAGCCTGTAGGCAAGTAAGTAGTGCGAATGTTTTCGACTGCAAAATTGTAACCATACTCTTTGAGTTGTTGGAGTTGTTTTTCGCTATCTATTTTGAGGCGCACGATAGCGGGTATAATACTATCAAAAGCGTAAGGCGTAACGACTTGCTCGCTTTTATTTATCAACGCCCACTTTTTATCTTTTTTAACAGGTGCATAACTTGCTTCTCCAAAGTTTGAGGCATAATCATAGATTGTTTTTACGCCTGTGGCAGGTTGGAGGTGTTCGTTGAGGTAGCTCCATTTTTTGCCATCGCGGTAGGCAAGACGTTCGCCTTTTGGATAGGTAGTAAAGGGTGCGATTTCATCATAAAAATCAGTAGCAATTTCGTGGGTTTCATTGCGCATCAATGCCCATTTATTATGGAATGTAATGGGTACGAGGTCGCCTGACCGATATTCGATACCTCCTTCGGGTGAGGTATCGTTTATTTCCTCATAGATTTGCACTTTTTGCAATTCGACCATAGAGGCTAACGTCTTGCCTGCTACGTTTTTATAGGTATAATATTGCACAGACTTTTGATAGCCTGTTATTTCATCAGCTTTATCGATATACACACTGTCAAGTGCTAAGAAATTACCATTTTGGTGTAAGTAAATATCCTTATAGGTGGGTTGCACGAGAACTTTTCCGTTCAAATCTGTGATACCATAACGGTCGGGATATGGCTCATATTCGGCTGCATTAGGCACTTCGAGTTTGTGCTTTTGCATAATGTGGTAATCACCAATGGCATCAAAAATAAATGTATATTCACAAGGCATGAGCAACTTGCCTGCCCCGTCTGCCAAGCCATAATTAGTTACAAAGGTTGTTTGCTCATATTGTTGTAAGAGCAAAGTACCATCTTTTTTTCGTTCGATATGTGTGTATTGCAAGGGCAATACCATTTTCCCCTTCGCATCAATAACACCATATATGCTGGGCATATTTACGTCAAAATTTGGATTTATGAAAGCCACAATAGCGGTTCCTTTCTCAAAATTTGAGGCATAATTTAGGTCAGAGTTAATGGCTTTTAGCCCCAATACTTGTTTACCCTGTTTGTCATAAAAGCCAAGAGTCCCTGTGTGTTTGAAGGAAGGGTCTGGATAGTCCAAACTTTTGGACTCTAAGTTATCGCAAGTACCTGCCAACACCAAGCCATCGTTGAAGTCCTCTACATAATTAAAATCTTCTTGAAAACGGACTACGGCATTGCCTTGTTCGTCTATAAACATAGGATGTTTTTCTTCATCACGTACAAAGGCACGTCCGTTTTTGTAGGCGCGTGCTTCTACGTATCGCGCAGGCACAATAGCTTTACCTTTCGTATCCAAATAGCCGAAGCGGTCGCCCTGCCTAAATCTTGCTCTACCTTCTACAAACTCGAACAGACGATTAGGCGTAGCGGGTACAACCTCCTTGCCTACATCATTTAGGAAGGTATATTGCAACTTGCCTGCCTCTGAACGAAAGGTACTGAGTGCCAAGCCGTCATGAAATGTACCAATACTTTCGTATTTGTGGGGGGTGAGGGACTTCATTGTTTTTGCATCAATGAGGGCAAATTTATCGCCATTGTATTGTGGAAAGGGTGCATTTTGGGCTGTTGCGCCTTGCACTATTAAAACCAAAAATGCGTATAAAACGCCTATAAATAAGTGTCTTTGATTCATGAGTACTGTTATGAAGGTATGAAAATTAAATAAGGAGCTATTTTGAAGCAACACGCTGATAGACTGCATAGTGAATAACGTAAAAATAACCCAAGTTGTGTGTTATACTTTTTCTGACGAAAAACCATATAAAAACAGCATTTTTTTGCAAAAAAGCCTATTTTTCAGTTCTTTTTTTTCATAGGATAGGGATTGCAACCCCTATCCTATGGAAAAAATAATATAATGCACAACTTGGGTTAAAAATAAATGATTTGCGCACAACTAATCTCTAAAATACTCTTTTCCGCGTTTGTCAATGTAACCATTTTTACCATTTTTAACAATTTTTACTACACCGTTTTCAAAATCGCCTACGTTATCATATTTGGCATGAATGGCAATATTACCGAATTTATCTGTAAAACCCCACTTGCCTGCTATTTCCATTCCTGCGAGTCCTTCGCTAAAATTACCTAAAACAGTGTATTGAATAGGCACTATTTCATTGCCTGCTTTGTCGATATACCCCCAACTATTGCCGAGTTTTACTTTGGCAAGCCCTTTTTTGAAACTTCCCGCCCAGCCAAATTTGCAAGCCATAACGAGCGAGCCTTCGCTGTTGATATAGCCCCACTTCCCATCACGACAAACAGCCGCCATGCCTTCGCTAAAACTAATAGCAGCTTCAAAAGTCGGTGGAATCTCCTCCCCTTTTTTATTGACGAAGCCCCATTTCTCGTTTCGCTCTACTCTTGCCCAGCCTTCAAAAAAACTCTCTACAGCATCATATCTATAGTTTACCAATACTTCTCCTTGTTTATTGATAAATCCCCATTTGGTGTTTTTCTTAACGGCGGCTACGTCTTCGCGGAAGGCGAGGGCAAAGTCATATTTTAGGGTGATAACTTCGCGATTAGTTGAGTCGATAAATCCCCAAAACCTGCCCATGCACACAGGCGCGAGATATTCCTGAAACGAGCCTGCATTGTCGTATTGGAGGGGGATTATCTCCTGCCCCTGCAAATTGACAAAGCCATGTTTTCCTCGTAAACTCACTTTGGCAATACCATCATTAAAAAAACTAATGTCATCATATTGAGGTGGTATTATTTCCTTACCGTCTTTATTTACCAAGCCATATTGTCCATTGAACCAAACTTTGGCTACACCGAAACGGAATTGTGCTGCATAATAGTATTTAACATCTGTTTTCGTTATTTGTTTCGTGTTGATATAGCCGTATTGTGAACCCAACTTAACACAGCCCATGCCGTTTGAAAAGGGGCGCGTTTCGTCAAAATCAGTAGAAATAACTACTTTTTGGTCTGTATCAGCATAACCCCACTTGTCACCATATCGATAAGGGATATATTCGGGTACTTCTTGGGCTAAAACAGGTAGAGAAAGTATAAAAAGACTAAGTAATAAAAAACGCATTATGAATAGGGGAAAGAGTGAAATTATCTTGTAAAAATCTGCACAAAGGTAGTGCTTTTTTTGCGAGTTTTCTTTTTGAGTAGCAAATTAGCTGTTTTGCCTTTTGCAAGTGGCATTTGCTAAAAGAGCATATAAGCTTTAAAAACGAAGTTTGCGCCAAGTGCCTTTCCAGTAATTGTAACGCAAGGTGCTGGGCAGCGCGAGCCAAAAATATTTGTTTACATTTACAGCAAAGGAGGGTTGCATATAACAATTTATAGCGCACCCTTCGCATTTTGCATGCTTGCCTTCCAAGGCGACAAGGCTTTGTACTTTGGGTGAATGATACAATTCGTATAAGTTATTATCTATGGGAAATTCCTCTAAGCCTAAATGATAACAAGGCAATATAAGTTTGTTTTCGGGCGAGATGACTATAGTAGCACTGCCTGCTTTGCAGACGGGCTTGTCAATGTGATTGCCACCATCTAAACGCAGTTGTACAAAAGCGGCATTAAGATAGACGAGATGTCGCTTGCCCCATTTGCGGATAGTGCGCAAGTCGGTAGGCGAGAGATTACCATTTGTTTCTACAGCATTATACTCAAATACGGGATTCAGCATCAAAACTAATTTATTAGGCAAGGTTATTTCGTTATACACTTGTTCGATTTGATGCACATTTTGCGCAAATACGGTAAAGAGTATATCGGGCTTCTCCCCTAATTCTTTAGCTATTTCGATAGAACGCATGAGAAAATCAAAACACGCTACACCTCTGCTTTTGTCGTGGGCTTCTTTGTTAGGCGAATCTAAGGAGAAGTGAAGCATATCTACAAGTCCGCGCAACTTTTCAGCATATTTGGGGTATAGCAAAGCATTGGTTGTAAGCGTGGTAATAAATCCTGCTGCCTTGGCGAGTTGTAGTATTTCGGGCATTTGGCGGTGGAGAAGTGGCTCTCCTCCCGTAAAATCAATTACTTTTACGCCTATTCGCTTAAGGTGTGCCAAATTTTCGCGCACATTATCAAGTGTAATATAAGGCGAGGGGCGTTCCCAAATATCACAAAAAGCGCACGTGGCATTGCAACGATAAGTTACATAATAATTGCAAAGTACAGGGCGAGAAACAAGGCGCATGAGAAATGGGTGTATTTGTTTTTTGTAAAATATTTTGCTTAAGAGCAAGTATTTAGTTTTGGTTGTCTGACAATTTTTGTGGGAGTTTGTAGTGACGGCGTTCCCAAATATCACAAAAAGCGCACGTGGCATTGCA
>JAYTNK010000398.1:0-13122 GCA_043748375.1 Cytophagales bacterium | reverse complement strand
ATCGCCTTTCCTTCGGGCATTTGCACAAATTGTAGTTGTCCGTCCTCATAGAGCATACCACCCAAATAGTCTGTTCTTTTGGGGCTACCTGGTTCATTGGTATAAACTTGTTTGTATAGTTTGATACCTACGCCATCATATACATACCTAATATATTTGCCGTTGCTGTAATGTATGTAGGTTGGTTTGGTGAAGTGATTGTAAACAATGCCCGTGATTTGTTTGTTATCGTCTACTTGTGCGTTTCCATTGTTGTCATACGCATATTCAGCTTGCGCGCCTTGCCCTGATTTGTAGCTTCCCCTATCTAAGAAATCGCCTGCGATACCTGTAGTGGTAGCTAAGTCGTTCACTGCCGAAAGTTGGTTGCCTTTATAGACATAGGTAAGGTTATCTACTACACCAAAGGTAAAGCCTGTAGGGTTTGCCATAGTAGGTGCAGCTACCCCTGTCAAACCATAGCGGCGCAGGGATTTGATATTACCATTTTTATCGTAGGTAAGGTTATCTACCGTGAAGTTTTCAAGCGAGGTAGGGGTAGTAATATTGCGGTATTGAGCTTGTTTTAATCTGCCGTATTTGTCGTATTCATAACTATAGCCACGTTGGTCTTTGTCCAAAGCAGTTTTCCATTTTTGTCCTGCGATTAACCCATTGAAACGCGCCTTGCCTGCTCCGTTGGTACTTCCTCCGCTCAAATCCATACCCGAGTTCGCTTCTTCGTAGAAAAGCTCATAGCCGAAAAGGTCTTTGCTATTAGATTGATTGCCTGCATTAGATAGGTTTGCATCGTTGATGCGTTTCAGTGCCCCACGGATATTGAAGGCATAATCGATTTCTTGTAGGTCGTTATTGCCTACTTTTTTCTTCACTACTTGTCCTAATTCATTGTAGGTATAACGAGCTATATTCTCTTCTGTATTGGCTGTGCCTTGGTAGGTAATTTGGTGTTTCACTTCAGTTGGTCTGCCTATGAAATCGTAGCTATATTTTTGGGTGATTTCAACTGGGTTCGTCCCATCTGTATGAGCTATGTGGTCTTCCTCAAGACGCATATAACTATATTTGGCATTGGTTACATCATTGCCATGCAAATGGTTATCACCTTGCATTTGGATAATGCGTCCACGCTCATCATAGTAGGGAACGGTATAAAGCCATTGTGTATTTTCGTTATTACTGTCTAATACTTTCACCTTTGAACCTGTTATAAATCCATGAGTTCTTGTAAAGTTAGTTGCATGATAATCTGTTTTGGGTGTATAAAGCTTGCCCTCAGCATCTTGAGCATTTACGACTCCATTATTGTCGAAATCATAATCATCATAATAGGTAACAGTATGATAATCGTGTGCTGCATCGTCACCTCCCGATAAAATCGTGGGATAGGCATTATCAGTATAGTACGACTCAGTCTCCGATACATATGTTTGAGAACGTACCTCATAGAGTTTGGCAGGATTTCCGTTAAAATGTTGGTTTACATCCGCTTGAACTTGTTGACGGCTTCCACCACCTTGCATGATGCCTGTCAAAATAGGTCTGCTGTATATATCGTACTTCGTAAAACTCCATTGCCCTTGACTTTGTTGATTGCCATCTTGTGTAAGGATAGGGCGGTTAAGCTCATCATACACAATGTTCTTCATCGTGGTCTGAGGCTCACGTATTTCTATCTGTCTTCCACGCGCATCATAGTTGTAGGTAAAGCAATAAGTGTCCAACACATTTGTTTCTGTGTTAGGAGTTTTTTCGTCAAAGTTCCAACCATTGCCTTTGAGGAAATCCACCGCCATAGGAGGCAAGGTCGCCCGCAGTTGCCCGAAGTCATCATAGACATACATGGTTTCTAAAACCTCATTATTATCTCCAAAAGCACGTTTAAGCACCGTTTGCCCTAAAGTGTTGGTATAAATTTGTATTTTAGAACCAATAGCTGTTCCATCTTCGTCAGTAGCTTCAGTAACTACAAGCGTATTGCTGGCGTATTCGCTTACTTTAGTAAAAGTGTTATTGGTATAGTTTACTTCCCAAATAGGTACTATATCAGTGCCATTGTTTTGGTATATACTATAGTTCGACGTTGAAAATTTGTTGTTATCGTGCCATGCTTGCCCTACTCCCCATGCTTTTGTTACGCGATTCATCGGCGAGGCTTCATACTCTACCTTTGCAAAAGGTTTTGTATCAAAAGGCGCACCGTTAGCGTTTGCATCTTGGGTGTAGAATTTATATTGTTTGCTATCAGTGTAGTTTGCCAACAACGCTTCTTGTTGATAACGCCCTGTATTGCCCCCTGTATAAGACAAAAACTGCTTTTCAATGCGCCCAAATTTATCATATTCGATAGGCTGCACAATATCCAATTTAGAGAAGCTCGCTTGTGTAGCCACTTTTTGGATAGGACGACCAAGTCCATCAAAGTAGGTTGTTATTTCAGTTTTTTCACCTATAGGCAAGTTATCTATCTCGCTTTCCAGTTTTACATTATCTTTGAGAATGGTGCGTGATATGATGTAATTCATATCTTGGAAACCTTTTTCTATAGTAATGGTGGCAGTGGTACGTGTAGAAGCCACATTATTGTCATAAATAGTAACAACAGCGTAATATACACCGCTCGCTGATACTACTAATGTATTGTTTGCGCCTGCAAGTGCGCCATCTTTATACCAAGCCTGGGTAGGATAAGTACTTGAAAGGGACAAAGTGGTGTTGGTATTGCCCAAATATACAATACCGCTAGTAGTGGGCAAGGGACACACTATAGAAGGTAAAGGGTAATTATTAACAGTTACATTGGTGGAAGTCGTAATTCCGCAAGCTGTAGCCTTTACTGTGAAAATATTTTGAGGATTGGGTGTGCTACTCGCAGTATAGTTGTAATAATTCAAACTGTTTATTTGTGTGCTTCCATTCCACCAACTATAAGAAACACCTGCTTGTACATTTGTAACTTGTAGGTTGAGAAGAGTACCAGAAAATGTAGCGCGTGGATTGCTATTGATAGTGGTAGCGGCTACCGCTGAAACTGTTACATTGGCAGCGAGTATTCTTGGGCTACTTTCACAGCCTGTAGTATTATTTGTAGCCGTTAAATAAATAGGATAGGTGCCTGCGGTAAGGTTACTATAGTTCAGTGTATTGCTCGTTCCCAACGCAGAACCGCCAGAAGAAGCTGCATACCATTTGTAGGTATGGTTAGCAATAGGACTTTGAACAGTTAGCGGTATAGTACAGCTTGCTAATCCAGAAGCAGATGCAACGGTAGTACTTGGTGCTGATACGGTTACAGAAACAGCATTGATACGGCTACTTTCACAACTTGTTGCATTGTTTACAGCAGTTAAATAAATACTATTAGTTCCTGCACTACTATTTGTATAATTGAAAGTGTTCCCTGTACCCAATAAAGTACCTCCAGTTGGTAAATTATACCAACGATAGGTATAACCCGCATTAGGAGACTGTACAGCCAAAGGTACTGAACAGCCTATTGTAGTAGTCGCAGTGCTTGTGGTGGTATTAGGAGATGTAACAGAAACATTGACGGCTGTGCGGGTACTACTTTCGCAATTAGCCGATGCGCTATATGCGGTGGCATAAACAATGTAGCTACCTGCATTCGCATTGGTATAGTTGTAAGTAGTGCCTGTACCTAGCAAAACGCTTCCTGTAGCAGAATTATACCACCTGTAAACAAGGCTTCCATTAGGAGATTGGATACTCATAGGCACGGCGCAACCAACTGTTGTAGAAACGCTTGCATTGGCAACAGTGGGGGGGGAAGGACAACCAGCACTCACAATAACAGTGAGAGATGCACACACTCCACTACCATTCCCTGTTACTATATATGTACCCGATGTATTCCATTTTACAGATATGTTCGTTGAATTAGAGGAGTTGATGGCTCTGCCTGTGGTTGGAGTTACCGTCCAACTTGTAACAGAAAAATCAGGTACAGTATATGTTTTAGTGGAGCCTTGCGCGACAGAAGCCGAGCCAGCCATGTACCCATTACACTGTGCATTTGATGCATGAGGCATCAAATATAAATATATCAGTACAAAAAAAGTGAAATTTACTTTGAATAGTCTCATAAACATTTATTTTGTTTGCTCTTGTGTGAGCAATTTGAACCAAGTTTTGAATTAAGGGCAAACTATTCTTGTTGTCCTTTATAGTGATAAACGTGTTGTTTCAAGATATTGCCTTTATCATCGCGCACCAATTTGAGCCTTCCAAAATTATCGTACTCATAGTAGATAGTTTGGTTGTTCGTATCTGTTTGCGAAGTCATACCAACTAAAGGTTCGTAGGTATAGGTAGTCATCAGTGCTTCAGCAGGGAAGAAACGCAATTCATCAATTTCTCCATCATTGATGTTTTTGGTGTAAACACCATTCACAATTTGATTTGTATTTACTTGTTCTGTTACCAAATCCCAAGTGCTGCTTGAGTTTGCCCTTCTCCAATAAGTCAAGGTGTAACGATTTCCCAAAAGGGGAGTTCCAGTCGTCCCGATGACAAGTGTGTAGGTACCTGTTTTGTACTTTTTACCTGTTTTTGGATTTATGCTCCCTACACCAGTGGTCTCCTCCTCAAAACTGGTATGGAATACCTGAACAATTTTATTGTTTTCAATCAAATTAGGTGTCAATAAGGGAGAAGCCATTACTTTAGCGATGGGCAAAGCATTTTGATAACCATACACATACAAAGTTGTAGGCGCATTCACACCACGAAAAGCTAAAATATTTCCTTGGTTGTTGAAAGCCAAATATTCACCTTTTTTCTTGTAGTAAGCTGAAGGGTTTGCCTCGAATTGCGCTTTAGTAATCATTCCCTCAAACTCAGTTTCATAACCTTCGTTAGGTAATATTTGGTTATTATTTTGTATGAAGAAATTACTTTTTGAGGCTCCCAAAAGGTATGTTTGCCCGCTTTTCTCTATATATTGTTCGGTCTCCACAGGTGTAGTGATACGCCCTTGTTTCTCTAACAAGGCTAATGCCTTTTTATGAGGATCATTCGCGTAGGTAGTATTAAGCAAATTGTCAAGACAGGTTTGATAATTAGTCTTATTTGTATTGTAAATATTGCCAATAGCAATCGACGCATCTTTATAAGCAAAATAGAAATCGTTAGCTCCGTTACCAACCAAGATATCGCCAGCACTGTTAATAGGAGACATAAGTGCTAAAACGGTGAATAGACCTTGATATATTTTACGTTGGGTATAAATATTTTTAAAATAGTCCGAGTCTAATGAGGTTGGGTATGCACAAATGTTTGTATTTTGTCTTAGTATATCTTGTGGATACTTCATTATCCTAATTTCTTTATTTGCCCCCGCCTTTTGGTTTTCAATTTGTTTTACATTGAAATAATCAGGCGTTTCTGTTAATGCAAAGGGATACTTATACACCACCTCACTCTCCATAGCGTTTGCATTATCGTCATATTTTTTTTCAACAGTTTTTGTCAATAGGGCTAATCCCGAACTTATAGCAAAACGAGTAAGGTAACTATTACATCCCAGTTGCGAACCCGATTTAATGCCCACCACTTGTTTCTTGTATTCATCTGCATACATACTTTTAGTGGCATCAGGTGATATTACAGTATAAGTATTAGATGTTTGCGATATGGTTTTCCAAATTGCTCCATCTTTTTTGAATATGGTTTGCTTTTTCAACAAACCACGCAACCAATCACGGCTATCTACAGGAGGATAGGGGAATTTTAAATTAGCTAACGTATTAATTGCAGGAGAATAAACTGGGAAAAAGTTAAATTCAGAATCGTATACATCAGGATATTGCGTGGCTGTGGTATACTCATATACAGTTTTGCCATTGGTTTCTGTCTCGTTAGTGTTGGTGGTACAAACAGTTACCCGCCCATAATTAATATGGCTTCCTTGTGTAAAGCCTAAAGATATATGGCTAACAGATGATCTTGTTATGAACGAGACAAAGACATAGTTGGGAGTAAATGCATAATCAGGTATCGTAATCAATACACCAGATGAGTAAGCAGGGTTTTCTTCTTCGTATGTATAAGTTGTTGTTTTAGCAACACCCATTTCGGTATTGTCAGTCATTTTTTTTATGCGTAACCCTCCGACTTTTCGGTTAGTGCTAGGTGCTGTTTCCTCCTCGTAGGATACTCTTGCTGTATAGTTTGTGGTAGACAAATAAGAGTAACAGGCATGGTAAAGAACATAATTACCACCTTTTACAAGAAAAGTGTGTTTATCATTATTGCTATTTTTGAAGGTCATAGGAGGATAGACATTATTGCCCAAGGCATCTATAACTTCAATTAATACAGAAGTGCTTGGGTCATAATAACCATCAAAATCTCGTAGCTCGCAAGTAAGCGTAATTTCGACATAATCGTTTGGATTTAATGTCGATATTGTAAACGGCTTAGCTATTTTAGCTGATGAGCTTATAGCATTTTGTCCTACCGTCCAGTTTTTGGCTACTGTTGGATTTGGCAATCCAATGCTTTTGGTGTCATGGCATTCATACTCAAATTTTGTATTTCCTCCCGTTGGATAGCTTATCTTGTTGAGAATACCCGCCTGAACAAAGTTTGGATATGTTTCTCTATCTGCCCCATCAAATTTTTTGATTTTAGGAATACCATTATAGTCCACAATTATTATTGTCATTTTCGGTAATGGGGTTGTATTGTCTTTTTTACCATTGTAATAGCCCCAATGATCGTATGAATAAGTAGTTCGGTCAGGCAAAAAGACAGTATCGTTATACTCAAATATATGTGGTGGTAAATCCTTCACACCATCACTTTCTGTTATCTTATCTAATCTTAAACGTAGCTTTGTTTGAGATGTGCTTGTAGGAGTGGTGGAGGCAACTGATTGGCTTCCTGTCGCATTAAAATAGCTATACTCAAATCTTACTTTTTTAATGATATTGTTTTGATTGTCTTTTACCAAGATATGATCTAACGCCTTATCCCCCGCCCAATCGCTTCGTTGTTGAGTGGTGGGCACAAAGGTTATACTACCCTGCGAAAACACAATACTTTGTAATCTTTTATTGGTAGCCGTTATTACATTGGTACTAGAATTTACTAGGTCCAAATATTCTGTTTGCGACCAACCACCTGGTATCACATAGTTTCCTTGTGTATATGTTTCATAATTGAATATAACCTCTTTTTTGGTTGTGTTATCAACTATTTTGGTAAGATACCAAGTGGAGGTGGCGTTTTCGGTTATTGCCCATTCAGCAGAAGACTTGTACACCATCGACTCACTGGTTTCAAAATGATACGTGATATTATCTGGGGTTTGTACTTTCCAATTTCTAAAGCCATCATTAAACTGACCGCTTCCTCCACCTTCCACTTCAATCTTAATAGGTTGGTCAGGAATAACAATAATATTACGTCTCCTATCCATTACAAACTTAACAGAATAACCAGGCACGTTTAAATAAAATAAATCGGGTTCTCCATCCAGCTTATTTTCCTCATAGGCACCCACTGAATACCCATTTAGTACACCCGTTGTTGCGTACAAAGGTGCCTCAGGAGCTTCTAAAAGCCCCATGTGTTCATCATCTGCCCTGCCTCTAACAGTTCTTGAAATGGCTCCATATCCGTTCAACGTCCATCCAAGTCCTACCCAAGAGGCTATTTCTTCCACCTTGACACCTCCTGCATGATAGCTCAGACCAATGGGGATATTTATACTTCCTTCGTTAATAGTATAGATAGGAATATTTATATTAGGAACGCCTGTCGTTAAGCTTACAGGCAAATCGCCAAACTTACCTAAAGATGCCGCATTAGGGTTAGGAGGGATTACATTCGTTTGTACTTTCACTTGTCCAAAAGCTACTTGAGTGGAGCATAGCAACATCAAACAAGCAAATATAAATAATTTAGATTTCATTTTTTTAAAATTTAAAAATGGTTTTAGTATTGTTGAGCACGCCTTTGAGTCTGTCTTTTTCAAGGGCAGGCAAGGCATTGAAATTGAGGTTAAGGTTTTCGAGGTTTGCCAAATTACCGATACTGTCAGGAATGGCTTTCAGCGCATTGCCCCAAAGATCAAGGCTTTTCAAGTTGGTGAGGTTGCCCAAAGAGGCAGGCAAGAAATCTAATTTGTTACCCCAAAGATTGAGGTTTTCCAATTTAGTTAATTTGCCCAAGCTGGCAGGAAGTTCTTTCAAGGTATTGCCCCAAAGGTCTAAGCCTTTTAGGTTTTCTAAGCCTCCGATGCTTTCAGGCAAAGCCGTGAGCAGGTTTTTGCGTAATTGCAGGTTTTCTAAGCCTTTCATATTACCCAATCCTTCGGGCAAGGCATTCAATATGTTTTCGCGCAAATCTAAGTTTTTCAACTTTATAAGCCCTGTAATTTCATTAGGCAGACTTTGTAACGCATTGCGCATGATATTCAAATTTTCTAAATTGGGCAGTTTACCCAAACTCGCAGGCAATTTGGCTAATCCATTCCCCAATAAATTCAAATCCTTCAAGTTTACTAAATTGCCCAAACTTTCAGGCAAGTTTTTCAACGCATTGTTACTCAATCCCAATTTCTCTAAATTGGGCAAGCTCCCTAAACTTTCAGGCAAGGAGGCAAGGCGATTGCCCTGTAGTTGCAGATTTTTCAGGACTTTGAGCGCGCCTAAAGATTCAGGCAAAGCAGTCAGTTGATTCAAGCCTAAGTCTAACTGCTTCAGGTTCGCGAGCTTGCCTATTTCCGCAGGCAAGGACGAAAGTTGCGCGTTCAAGGCTTGTATAGCTTGTAGTTTGCCTAAATCGCCTATCCAAGTGGGCAGCGTACCTAAAAACGTATTATTCAATACCAATGCCTGCAAATTGGGCAGTTGCTTGAGTTCTTCAGGAATTTCTTTGACCCCATGAAAACTTACCTTGTAGGCAAGGGCAGGGTTTTTTAAGGCGGTGGCTATATCTACAGCGGGAGCCTCTGCCAAATCTAAGTCATTGAGAGTCAAATCAGGGATAGGATTACCCAATAAACGCCACTCTTTCACTGTAGGTAATGCTTTCACGATGTCCGTTGTGACGAATTTATTGTAACGGATATTTAACTTTTCTAATTTTTTCCACGCGTCCATGTTGGCGGGAAGTTGTGCCAGTTGGTTATTAGCTACATTCAGCTCGCGCAAAGCGGTGAGTTGTGCCAAATTTTCAGGCAAGGTGGTGAGCGCGTTGCCCTCCAAATCCAATAGCTCCAAATGTTGGAACTTGCCTATAAATGTAGGCAAGGCAGTTATTTTACCGTTGGTGAGGCGTAATTCGCGTAGGTGTTTGAAGCGGCTAAGTTCAGCAGGCACCTCATTCAAACCTTGTAAATGCAGTCTATAGACGGCATTTTTTTGCTTTTGGGCTTCCGCAAGGTTTGTAAAAATAGGCGTTTCCTCCCAAAGCACCCTGTGTTCGCTTTCTTGTGCTATGGCATTTGGGCAAAGCAACAGGATGCCAAATGAAATTAAGGTTAAATACCTTGAAACCAAATTATATTTTACATATAAAGGTTTTGAATGTGTTATATATTGTTTTGAGCTGTTATTTCTCATTACTTTACGCGATAAGCCTGTGATTATTTGGTTGGCTTATTTTTCGCGGTGCAAGATTAGACAAACAAATTGTAGTATCCAAATGTTTTGAAATATTTTAACATGTTTTTCAGAACTTTGGCTTGAACGTTTATTAAATTAACAAAAGATAAATATAAAATATTTGATATTTTAGTAAGTAATTTTGCTTGTATTTTTAACATACAGCATTAGAATGCATTCCTTACAAAGTCCAATAGCGTAATATCGGGAATTACGATTTGCTTACCTACATAATTGGATAGGTCGAGGGGGTTGTGTATCTTATTGGCATCAGCGATGAGCCACCAATACTTATCTGCGTTTTCTCGTTTGGCGTTGTAATACTTCCACGCCAATAAGTCGATGGTATCATACACTGTAACGGTATGCAATAGGTCGGTAGGCTGTGGCTTCCATTGTACGCGGTCTGTGCGTAGGTACTCGCCACTGTCAAGGTTATACAAGCGAGCAGTTTGGTAGCGGTTGTGATTCGATAATTCCATGTTATTTGAGTTTGCGGAAAGTTTCTGCTGTGAAGTCGTAGGGGTTGCCTCTCTCGTCCCTGCTGTCTAATTGGAGTGTTATCTCTACGTTGGCTTGGCAGGGCTTGAAGTTTTTGGCAGGGTGAAAGTTGCTGTACTTCACGTTTGCTGTTTTCACACGCCAAATCTCGCTTAGAAACATATCTCCAAACACCAGCTTAACCAACGGCGTGCTACCGTTTTGCTTTTGGTAGGTAAGTGCTTGTAACCATCGCACTTTCTTTATTACTTCCTCTCGTGCCTCGTCTTCAGCGTAGAAGTCGAGCGAAAAACTCATGGAGGTATTGCCTCCTGTCCATTGTTGCAGGGGGTTATTACGCCCCACTACGTCGATGGTGGCAAGGCTCGCCTCGCGATTGTAGGCAAGTTCGGTAGGCACATATTGAAATTCGAGCTTCTCCGTACCATTAGAGGCTTTGGAGGGGTCGCTTGTATCGATTGAGAGGTCTACAAGGTATAGGGTTTGTATAGCCATAGCAAAAATAAGAATCGCAAAGTTATGTATTTTAGTAAATAATTGTGTATTTTATAGTTATGAAATATAAAATTGTGTATTTTAGCAAAAAATGTTTTTGTTTTGCAAATAATTTTCTACGCTATGTTTAAATACTTATTTCAATGGTTCACAAGGTTCAATTTTATTAAGCCGAAGATAGAGCCTTACACCTCACCTCAAGCCCAAGTTGCCCATTTAGAGATGCCTTTGGGTGCAGGTCGCTCTTCGATAGATAACAACGCGCTGTATTTTAATACGCTTACTGCCTTACAGCCCGAGTTTGGTTTAGAATGGCTACCTATATTGGAAAACCTATCTGTTTTCCATCACGACATAAGTAGGGCGGTTCAGAACCTGATAGACTTTGCTAATACGGATTATGAAGTGTATTTTGATGACAACGTAAGCCCGCGTTTGCAAAAGCAGATGAATATGTTTTTGAAAACAGAACGCAAACGCATATTCAATCAGTTTGGCGAAAAGGTGTTTGTCAGCAATCTGCTTCGCCAATTAGCTGTTTCGGGAGCGTTATCATCTGAAATGGTGGTCGCGAGTGATTTGCGCAGCCTATCTGAAATCGTATTGGTAAAGCCTGCTGACATACGTTGGGTCTTGAAAGACGGACAGTACAAGCCCTACCAAGTGGTAAGCATATTGCCTAATGGATTAAGTTTAGGGGCATTGTTTGGAGGCAATCTCAATCCTTTGAACGGATACACATACAAATATTACCCTATTCTACAATCGAATGGCACGCCATACGCTATCCCTCCTTTTATCTCTTGTATGAAATTATTGGGCATAGAAGATAGTATGCTTGCTAATTTTGCGAACATCACAAAGAAGTTAGGAATGTTTGGTTTTCTCGAGGTGCTACTCACAGAGCCTGACCAACTCGAAAACGAAACTGATGAAGAATACGTAGTCCGTTGCACGGAATACAGAGATAGCGCGGCACCTGAAATTAAGAATACGTTGAATGAGGGCTATGTAGTTGGGTTTAAAGGAAACCACGAATTTAAACTTGCGGGTAACACTGCCAATGCTACAAATGCCGATAAGATGCTACAAATGCTCGACACGTTGAAAATGAGTGGTTTGAAACAAGACCCTAATATGTTTGGCAGGCACACAACCGTAACGGAAACATTTGGGCGTGTGCTTTTGGCTATGCTTATTTCGCAGGCAAAGCAATACCAAGGTGTCGTAGGAGCTTTTTTAGAGGGTGCGTACACGCTCATGCTCAAATTGGCAGGGTTCAAGGTAGGGTATGTAAAGATAGAGTTCAAAGAGCCACTCCCTGGTGATGAACTCAAGAAGGAGCAAGTAATAGGCGCAAAGATAGACAACCTACTAAAGTTGTATTTGCAGGGTATCATTACTCAAGAACAGTTTGCGCAGGATTTGGGGTATGATAAGCCCGCCTCGCCTACCCCGATACAACCCGTAACGCCTACTACTGCCTCACCTGCTGATGCGCATACGCACGACAACCCAAGCGCGAAAAGCCAAAGCGAAGTGAAGCAAAGCCTAACGGAAACGGTAGCGCGGCTAACGGGTTCGTTACGGGAGTTTGACTATGCGTTACCTGAAGCCTATCTGCGTAACGAAACGCTTACGAGTTGGGGGGACAGCGTAACGGAACGCTACGCAAATGCTTACGAAAGTGGTGTGAGCCGTTTGCACGATAAGGCACTTGCTACGGCACTCAATGCGGTTGTAAAGCGTATAAGTGCCAATAAAAGCAATAATGCAGATGCTTTTGCAGGCAATGCTATGCTCGCATTTTTGAGTGTGTGGCAAAACGAGTTTTCGGAAAAGGTAGGGGACACCACCAAGAAGCACACTGAAGAAACGTATCTGCACTACCGAAAAGATAAGCATATATTCCCTACTAAGCAGGATAGCAAACAATCCTTTGCCGAATACCCACCAACTGCCAACCTCGACCTTGTAGATTTTCGCGCTTTGGAGTTCTTCAAGAAAATAGATGCGATTTATTTAGGTAAGTACATAACAGACGCGGATACGCAAAAGCGCGTCATGGACTTTCTCAAAAAATTCTACATTGAAAACGGGGAATCGATAGGGCTTAATGAGAAAGCGATAGAGAAATTCCGTAAGGAGTTTACGGAAATAACTGAAAGCGAGTATTGGAAAGTAAGGCGAATCATAGACACCTCTGTAAACCGTATGCGCACTTGGGGAAACCTAAACTATATGCACCAAGCCAACGTGCAAGAATTTAAGATAGTGGAAGTAATGGATAGGATAACCTGCCCCCATTGTACAGCAATGAACGGTAGGACATTCTCTGTTACTACAGCGCGAAAACGGATAGAGGCACAGGTAGAGAACCCTAACGACCTTTTGCCTTTCATTACAACCATACCCGTTGATGACATCAAAGGATTAACGGATAGCGAAGTGCAGGCAAAAGGGTTTGACCTCACTCCATTTCACCCCCATTGCA
>JAYTNK010000397.1:0-12091 GCA_043748375.1 Cytophagales bacterium | reverse complement strand
GTCTTACCTTATGGAGAATTTCTATCTCGTTTTCCCAAGCCTTTTGCACAACTGCAAAAGGCTTATTAGCTGGTTTTAACACTTTAATAGCTACTTGATTGTCGAATGTATCAAATCCTTCATATAGAATGCCAAAGTTGCCCTGATTAACAATATTACCAATTGTATAAGTTTCACTAGTTGGTGCTTGTATGGTATCACCATTTTTAGGGTAAGAAAAGTTTATTTTAGCCATATTTTAGTTTTTTTAAGTTTAAAATTCGCTTTATTTTGAAAAAGGGGAGAATTTACCTCCCCTTTAGTTTTTTTGTAGTTCGTGAGGACACTATTCACAAAAATGGATTAAAATGTTATTCGTCCTCTGATTCAAAGAAAACGGTATTTATATAAACATACTTACCCTGTTCCAGCTCTGAAATCTTATCTAAAATTTCTTGTGGTGGCTCATTGAGGATAACAAAGATATACGAGTATATAACCCCACCTTCACTCGCATCTCTATCTATTTCATACTCTATTTCTGATAAATCATCTTCAGAAATTCCAAGATAATTTGCAAGACGCATATTAAACTCTTGTTCTTGTTGCTCAAAGAGCATATCTTTTGCTTGTCCCATGTTTTTGTATAGGTTAAAAAAGTTCTATTGTTGTATTATCTAAAAAAAGTTCGTTTATTTGTATATCTTCGTTAGGCAAGAAATCAAATATACCATAACCGCTTACTTGTTCCTCAAAATTGCTATCCGCACCATCTTCACCAGATTCTCCAAGTCTGATATCAAAAGTAAAGGTAGCATTTTTGAATTTAAAGCTCCTATTAGGAATATCCACCCAAATATCCTTGGGATACACACACACATCCCAATCGTTTATACCATAATGTGCTGGTGAGGTATCTTGTAATGCCTCCAACCAAAAGTCGTGATGATTTGCTACCAAATCAGATAACGTTTCTCTAATTTTGTTTATTTCCATGATTTTTAAATTTTGTTTTATATTTTTTGCAAAATGGAAGAACTTGCCTCCCCTTTAGTTTTCTTTGTGGTTCATGAGAACCTGAAGTATGGCAGGGCAATAGCAAAAAAAAAATTATGCTGGCTCAAGAGTTTCTATATTAAACCATTTAGATCGTTTTTCGTCCTTGACAAACCAATTACAACAAATTTGCTCTTCATCGTATCCACCTTTTCCGCCTATTCCACCTTTAAAAGCGTTCCATTTAGCATTTTCGCTTACAGTCATAATAGGACCACCTGATTTTAGTTTCACTAAATCTCCTTTTTCAAATTTTTTCATAAATATAATTATTTGGTTAATGTAATTTTTATTGTATTTCTCAAACTGTTAATCCTCGCCTATTTTCGTGGTTCGTGAAAAAAGCCCACGAACCACAAAAACAACCATAAATTACGCACTACACGATAAACAATCAGGGTCATCAAGTAGGCAAGCCTTTCCTTCTGCGAGGTCGAGGGCAGAAATATCGCCCACTTTCGAGAGCATATCTTGGGCAACTTGCGCTAATTGGTGTCGGTGTTCTTTTTGCTCTGCGTTAGATTGTGTAACTGTTTCTTGGTCTATCGTAAACTTCACCGCAGATGAGGCAGCGCGCGTACGCAAATAATATAAGCCTGTTTTTAGTCCTCTGCGCCATGCGTGAAAGTGCATAGAGGTAAGTTTAGAAAAACTTGCATCTTCCATGTGTATGTTCATGCTTTGACTTTGACAGATGAAAATACCACGGTCTGCCGCCATATCTATAATAGCGCGTTGTTTAATTTCCCAAACGGTTTTATAGATTTCTTTTATTTTGGCAGGAATTTCAGGAATAGCTTGTATTGAGCCATCTGCTTGGATGAGGCGTTGTTTCATATTTTCGTTCCAAATCCCCAATTCTACGAGGTCGTGCATAAGGTGTTTGTTCACAACTACAAACTCGCCTGAAAGCACGCGGCGCGTATAAATATTGGAAGTAAAAGGCTCAAAACATTCGTTATTGCCCAATATTTGCGAAGTAGAAGCAGTAGGCATAGGCGCAAGTAAAAGCGAATTGCGTACGCCATGCTGTAATACCTGATAACGCAAAGCCTCCCAATCCCACCTACCCGAATCAGGCTGCGCATCCCAAAGGTCAAATTGAAACTTGCCTGCCGAAATAGGCGAACCCGCATAAGTTTCGTAAGCCCCATCGCGTTTAGCCAATTCCATCGAGGCAGTCATCGCCCCAAAATAAATGGTTTCAAAAATATCTTTGTTTAGTTGTTTAGCCTCCTCTGACTCAAACGGCAGGCGCAACATAGCAAATGTATCTGCCAATCCTTGTACCCCAATACCAATAGGTCTGTGGCGTTTATTAGAACGCTCTGCCTCTATAATAGGATAGTAGTTTAAGTCAATGATTTTATTCAAATTCTTGGTAGCAACTTGCGTTACTTCGTACAGTTTTTGGTGGTCAAATTTGCCGTCTATGACAAAACGAGGCAAAGCAACGCTTGCCAAATTACATACAGCCACTTCTTCTGGACTTGTAAACTCTAATATTTCGGTACAAAGATTAGAACTCCTAATAGTACCAAGGTTTTGTTGGTTAGATTTGGCATTGCACGCATCTTTATAGAGCATATAGGGCGTACCCGTTTCAATCTGTGATTCAATGATTTTGAACCAAAGCTCTTGTGCTTTGATAGTTTTGCGCTGCTTGCCTGCCTGCTCATACTGCGTATAAAGTGCTTCAAATTCAGCTCCCCACACATCAGCCAACCCAGGACATTCATTAGGGCAGAAAAGCGACCAGTCGCCATCTTCTTCCACGCGCTTCATGAATAAATCGGAAATCCACATAGCAAAGAACAAATCGCGGGCGCGAAGTTCCTCTTTTCCATGATTTTTCTTTAAATCCAAAAACTCAAATATATCAGCGTGCCAAGGCTCAAGATAAATAGCAAACGCTCCTGGGCGTTTATTCCCGCCTTGGTCAACGTATCTTGCGGTATCGTTAAACACGCGCAACATCGGGATAATGCCGTTAGAATGTCCGTTTGTACCTTTGATATACGAACCTGTAGCGCGTACATTATGAATAGACAACCCAATTCCACCTGCCGATTGTGAGATGAGCGCACATTGTTTTAAGGTTTCATAAATACCGTCTATGCTATCGCTTTGCATGGTCAAAAGAAAGCAAGAACTCATTTGCGGTTTATTCGTACCTGCGTTAAAAAGCGTGGGCGTAGCGTGTGTGAACCATTTTTCAGACATGAGGTTATACGTTTCGATAGCCGCGTCAATGTCTTCGCCATGAATACCCAGCGACACGCGCATGAGCATTTGTTGGGGGCGTTCGCCTATTTGTCCATTTACTTTCAATAAATAAGACCTTTCGAGTGTTTTAAAACCAAAAAAATCATAATTAAAATCGCGCCCATATACTATAGCTGAATTGAGTGTATTGGCGTGCTTTTTAATCACTTCATACACCGTATCAGAAATCATGCCTGCCTTGTCGCCTGTTTTTGGGTCTATGTATTCATAGAGCGTTTTCATGGCTTTGGAAAAATTCTTCTCCGTATTCTTTTGCAGGTTGGAGATAGCGATGCGCGCCGCAAGTGCCGCATAATCGGGGTGAATAGTGGTCATGGTGGCACAAATTTCAGCCGCGAGGGTGTCCAATTGCGCGGTAGTAACGCCATCATACAAGCCATTGATAACTTTCATGGCAACTTGTACAGGGTCGACATACTGGCGATTGAGGCTATAGCATAGTTTCTCAATGCGGTCTGTGATTTTGTCAAACTTAACGGGTTCTTTGCGCCCGTCGCGCTTTATTACGTGCATCATAGTTTTTTTGAGTAGCTTTGTAGAGGCAGCAAAGGAATAAGGTTTTCAATCCTCAAATCTCAAATACCTTATCCTAAGCGACTAATAAAGGTTTAGCAATAATAGGCTGAATGAATGTCGAAAGTGTCTTGGTGGGTAGGCAAGGTTTTGATTTTTGTTACTAGGTGTAGCTTGCTTGCCTACCTTTCTACCTTACAAATATAAAGCAAATTTTTGGTAAAAAAGAGAGTGTTTTTTGCAAAAAACCTTAATTCACTGTTTTTTAAACACTTAGAGTCTCAAAAAAAATTAAAAAAAATTGCTTTTGCGTAAAACAATAACATTTGTTTATAAGCGTTATTACCTCCTAAAAACAGAAAAAGCGTGTGCAATACACGCTTTGGCAGGCAGGCAAGACGTAAAACTTACCTACGCTTCAATAGGAATACATATAGTAAAAGTAGAACCCTTGCCTACCGCACTCTCAAGGGCGATATGCCATTGATGAACTTTTACGATAGTGCGTACATAGTTCAATCCCAAACCAAAACCTTTTACATCATGGACATTGCCTGTGGGTACGCGGAAAAATTTATCAAAAACTTTCTTCTGGTGTTCACGGGCAATACCTATGCCGTTATCTTGTATAGAGATTTCTATCTCATTTTTTTTAAAAGTAGCTTTTACTAAAATTTCAGGCGTATTATGAACATATTTAGTGGCATTATCTAATAAATTATAAATAATATTGGTAAAATGTACCTTGTCCGCTAATATTTTAGCGTGTTCGGCAGGCAAGTGGCAATCAAGTGTAATGTTAGTTTCTTCTTTGAGGTTAAAATTATCCACCGCCTCTTGCAAGAGCAGAGGCAAGTCCAAACTTTCTTTCTTAAGTGTAAACTTTCCTCTATCCATTACCGCCATTTGCAATACCTTGTCTATTTGATTTTTGAGGCGTATATTTTGGGCTTTAATAATTTGGGCATATTTTAATACTTTTTCGGGGTGTATAATTACTTTCGGATTGCTTATTAAATCTGTAGAAACCGCAATCGTTGAAATAGGCGTTTTGAACTCATGGGTCATGTTATTAATAAAATCGCGTTGGACTTGCGAGAGGCGTTTTTGGCGCAGAATAACGGAGAGTGTAAAGCCAAAAAAAATAAAAATGATAAGCGTAAGCGCAGAAGAGAACAGCCAAATATCCATCTGTCCTGCCAAGTAGGTATTTTTATTAGGAAAGCGCACACTAAAATAATGTGGGAACTCTTTCCATTTCGGCATTAAGGTATCTTCCCGTATTTTTTTGGCTTGATTGGCACGTATATAATTGCCATATATCATTTTATCGCTGGCACAGTCATATATTCCATACTCATAATCCATGTGCAGTTGTCCTGCACCAAAGTTTTGATTGAGGTAATGCTCCAAAACATTGGCATCTACATTATCTGCATTGATATTGACTACATAATAATTGTAGGCAAGTTGTTTAACAGGGTTGGTAGTAAGTTGGGTATTTTTCCCCAATTTTGCCATTTGTTCAGCGGTTGTTTTTAAGGCACTATGAACACTGCGATTAAATTCTATCTCTTTTAAGTCAAAAGCTCGCCTTATCCAATATGTTTGTGTAATAATAATACCTGCCACCGATAAAGTAGCCAAGGCAATCACAAATTGAATAGTGCGGTTAGTCATAGTGGTTGCAAATATAGCGTGTTTTATGTGCTTGCAAAAAGAAAACATAAAAAAAAATGATTTTTGAACAATGTGTTCAAAAATCATTTTTAGTTTTTATAGAGATTGGATTTTTTTTATTTTTTCTCTATTATACTCATTTCAACCCTACGGTTTACATCGCGGTGTTCTTCTGAATTATTAGGATAAAGTGGCACAGTTTCGCCTTTGCCCGAAGTAAGAATACGCTCTGCGGCTATACCCTTGCTTACCATGTAGGCTTTTACAGACTCCGCACGGCTTACGGAAAGGACTTGATTAGTTGCTTCTTCACCTACATCATCTGTATGCCCTTCTAACATGATAGATTTATCAGGATAGTCATTTATCAAGATGTCCACTACTAAATCAAGGAAACTATTAGAAACTTTCTCTATTTTGCTCGTACCCGTTTCAAAGTGAACATATTTAGCGGCTTTCAAAACACCTTCAACTCTTGTGTTTACCTTGACTTCTTTTATTTCGCCTTTCTCAACTTTCTTAGGACAACCTTTATCTGCAGCTAAGCCTGGTTCGTTAGGACATTCATCATCTTTATCTGCTACGTGATCACCATCTTTATCAGGGCAACCAAAGGTTTCTTTTGTACCTGGTTCAGTAGGACATAAATCTTTTGAGTCTTGAATACCGTCATTATCTGCATCAGGACAGCCTGCAAATTCCTTCTTGCCTGGGGTTTGTGGGCAGTTGTCATGGTCATCAGGAATACCATCTTCATCTGTATCAGGGCAACCGATAAATTCTTTCTTGCCTGGTACTTCAGGACAAGCATCAACCTCATCAAATATACCATCTCCATCTGTATCTTTGCTTGGAGGGCGTTGTTTGTGGTGATGACGATTCAACTTAAAGGCCGCTGTAACTTCAAAGATGCCATTAGAGTTAATAACCGCAATGTCTTTGCGAGAAGCAATATCATAGCTGATAGCAATCAAATAGTGTGGTTGATTAAACTCAAGAGAGGCAACCACAAAATTGTTATTGTTATACCAAACGCCTAAACCAAACTCTCCATCACGCAACAAACCTGTCATAGATTCAGAGAGGTGATAGCGAAACCATGAGCCAAGATTGAGCTGATGATTGCCTGCAGCAAAGATAGCACGCGCCGAAGGTATGATAGCAAAACGGTCTGTATGCAATACACGAATGCCACCTGTAGCTTGTATAGAGGCAGGTATTTTGCTTTTCTTATTAAAGAAATCAACATTAGGCTGGTTTGCGTTCATGTATGAAAGCCCAAAAAACACTTTTTCACGGTCTTTTTCGTCTTCTTGATTCCAATAAACGCCTGCGCCAACCGACATATAACCTTTGCTCATGGTTTCCATGTCTTCACCTGTAGGCGAGTCAGGATTCACAGTGCCGCCGCTATATTGCTCATTGGTACTAATACCTTTTGCATCTAAGCGCGTTTGGAAATAACCGCCTTGCAAACCAAATGCGATGCTATTTTTGCCTATGTGTAGGTTGTAAGCACCCGCTGCCATACCGCCTGTGGTTTTGACAAAGTTTGCGGCGTTATCACTAATAAACGAAACTCCCACACCGCCCAATCGTTTTTCTCTATCTTTAGTAAAAAAAGGATAGATAACCGAACCCATAGGTGTGCTGAAAGTCTGCCCTGCGCCCACTTGTTGAACGCGATAATTCAACGACATTTTCAAGTCATTGCCCGCACCCACCATAGCAGGATTGGTAACAAATGGCGTATAGTGATATTGTGAAAAAGTGGTAAAAGGATTGTTTGCGCTTTGCGCCTCAGTCCGTTGTGCCATGCCGAGCATGAATAGACCCGCTATGCCACCAAGTAGTATTTTTTTCATGATTCTGGTTCTGTATATGAGATTAAAACCTTTACTTTTTTAACTCCTCTCCTCTCCCTACACCTTAGCGGTTTGGGAGAGAAGAGTTCGTTAAAAAGTATTGCTACTTAGCGCACCAAACGGATAACGCCTGTTTTCTTGCCATTAACTTCAATGGGCTTACCATCTTTATAAGTACCTTCAATGTACCAAAGATATGTACCTACAGGTTGTTCTTTGCCAGCTTTTTTGCCGTCCCAGCCTTTGGTTGTAATATCTACGATATCAGAAGATTCATACATAGGATTGTTATTCCTATCCAACACTTTGAAAGTGAGTTTATCAATCACGCCTTCGCCACCACGAATGATGAATATGTCGTTTTTGCCATCTCCATTCGGTGAGAATAAGGTAGGTATGAACACCTTGTCGTTAATAACATTGATTTGTGCATTATAATCTGTCGTACTCCAATCACGTCCATCATAAAGTTTGAAAGAGAAACTTGCATAGTTTATTTTTGCTTCGTTCAAACGAGGTATGAATACCAACTGGGGAATTTGCGTAACCGAGATGATTTGATTGTTTACTACATCTACACCATTAAGTTGTAGTTTCATAAACGCATCAGGCAAGTTTTTGCTTGTGATTTGCAACTTCCTGAAAATATCACCTGCTATAGGCGTGTCAATGTCTTTAAACTTGAAGTCTGCTGCTTTGAACGTATAGTTCGGGTCAGAGGCTGAAGTTTTCATTTTCATTTCCACTATGATATTCTCAGATGTAGGAGGCGTGTTCACGTCTGCAATGATTTGATAGCCGCCTTCGCGCAAAGTAATAGGAGTACGAATACCATAGACCGTAATAAAATTACTACTATTGTCATTCGCCACTACAGGTATTTGCACATTGATACTATCTCTCACTGTAGCGATAGGCTTGTCTGCCACATCAACTGTAAAGAAGAAGTAAGCTGTACTAGCTGGTACATTGGTTGCAACAAAAGGAAGTGCATAGTTCAAACAGCTGAACACAATGTTTGTTCCCTTAGGCGTTACAGCCGTAGTGCCTACAAGTCTATCACTTGCTCCAAAAATACTATCAGTAGAGTGATACAAACGGAAGCTATTTTGCTTAAAGTCTTCTATTTTATACTCTTGCACACCTGTTTTCAGGATAACATCACTCAATAACACATCGGCTTTTGCAGATTCTACATTGAAACGATACACAATATGGTCATTCGTACCACGATTCACATAAGCACGATTCACAGTAGGTATGGTTATTTTCGCTTCTGGCTCGTTTATTTGAGTAGCTGATAGCAAGAAGTTATCAATCGCTGCGCCACCTGTTATCACACCTTCGTCATTGTAACGGAACGAGATACGCACATTCGAACGCCCTTGTGCTGCGGGAGGCAAGGTAATAGTAGGCGAGCTATAAGCTACTCCTGCTAGGTTTCCGTCACCATCTATTTTTTGGATTTGCACCCAATCCGCATTACCGATAGAGTATTCAATGATAAAATCACCCAACGCATTTGGAGGTGTACCACCCGCAATATTACTATGATACGCATCAAATTTAAATTGCGCATTTGAGTAATTGCTTAGGTTGAACGCAGGCGTTATAAGCCTGTCCACATCCGAAGTACGTGCTGCTCCACCTCTGTTGTCGTCTAAGGCAACAAATGTACCTGTAAAGCCATTGCCAGAGAAAGGCCAGAATTGCAAAGGATTTTGAGGGAACTCATTATCCAACAAAGGATTAATTTTGTCATTCTCAATAGCTGCTGACCAACCTCTTGTGTTAAGTTTAGCTTGTACAGTCCAAGTACCAGGTATGCCTGCATCAAATCCTTCAGTATAAGGGATAGCTGCAAAGGCATTCACAGGCAAGGTTACTGTTCTGCTATCGTTGGTAGCATCAGAGTCGCCTGTAAGATTGGTTTTAGCTGTAATCACAAGACTAGGTACACCCGCTACGTTCGTAGGTGTCAAGAATTGGTATTCGCCTTTTTGGAATATCTCCAACTTAACAGGGAAGTTCTCTGTAAAAGTATTAGCCCCTATAGTATATTGTACAGGGAAGTTTTGGATAGTTTCACTACCAAAATTGCTTACTTCTACTACTACATTACCATAGATAGGCGAGCAACGATTGAATTTAATATTCGTTACACCTGCATCTTTCTTAGGCAATACGCGCATACTCATGTTGTCTAATCCTATATCAGTGCCTCCGTTATCAGAAGTAGCACGGAAACGGATAATCACCAAATCAGAATTTAGGAATGGCAAGCTCAAGTTATCAAACACGAGGCGTTTGGTTTCCCAAAGATCTTTAGTGCGTGTAAGCGTCGCTATAGGCAAGCTACTAAATGTGAAACCGCCATCTGTAGATAAGAAAATATCTACATAATCGTCATTCGTAAAACCAGGTATATTGGTAGGATAGTCAGGATTTGAATATTGGAACTCCAATACCTTCACTTCATCTGTAAGTGTTTTGGTATTGAGATACAATTCCAAATCGCCTGTAGTACGAATAGCCGCTGAATAAGAGTGGAACGAAGCCGCGCCATTGCCTGTAGCAGGTATTGTACGTCCGCCTTGCAACCAGCCTTGTACCGTTCTCTCGCCCCAACCTGAAGCCGTTAAATCCGAAATAGGTTGCTGAGGAGAAGTATTAGAGCTTGGATTGCGCCATGCATTGTTACCCAAATAAGGGCGTGTACGCCAGTGGATTTTGTTAGTAGCAGGGAAAGGAATATCCTGGTCATCACAAGCATCACCCCAGCGTTCAAAGTCCTCTTTGTAAGGAAGTGAGGCAAAGATAGGGGCAGAAGCAAGATAAAACACATATTCTGTTGCGTATGCAGAGTTTGTTCCGCAAATCAATTTTCTGCGATATTTAGTTTGTGTAACAGGTCCAGCTTCATAAGTTTTGGCTGTTGCACCTACTATAGGAGTCCACGCTCCCCAAGTAAGGGTGCCTGGGTCGTATAAAGAAGATTCCCACTCGTAAGTAAGCCCTGTCATGGTATTAGTAGAAGAATTTTCTACGTATAACAATAATTTCAAGGCTGTACAAGGATCACCCAAACTCGTAGTAGGTTTTACCAAACCACCTACAAGCGGTGCAGAACATGTCGAAAGTACCGTAACCGCTACTTCATCAACACCAATATCACTATCATCTACTACGCCATTTCCTTGAAAACGAATAACAGTAGAACCTGAATTACTTTCAAACGTGAATTGGAACTCTGACCAGTTGTCTTGACGACCAAGCGTTGCAATAGGTGTAAAGTCAAACGTTTCGCCCCCATCTTGTGAGATATAGACTTCAAGTTTGTCATTATTACCATTCGCAGGGTCTGTCAAAGGAACAGCCATTTCAGGGTTAATATACCAGAAACGAAGTAATTTTGTACCAGGCGTGCTTGCATTTACATACAAGTCTATAGTACCCACCGCAGGACCTGCAGTAGGCGAGCCAGGGAAATTGCTCAATACAAAGAATGAGTGATATACAGCACAACCAGCACCCGCAGCAGGGGCAGGAATTGCACCAGGCAAGGTATAAAGCCAACCAGCCGATACACCATCATCTTGCCTACGCCATGAGTTTGAGCCCACAAAAGGTGTTGATTTCCAACTTGCATTGGGGGTATCAAAAGGCACATCTCTTACACCACAACCGTCTATCCAAGTAGCATCAAAGTTTTGAGTATAAGGAAGCGGTGCGTATGCAAAAGGTTTAGCAAACGATGTACTAATAGTAGTCGATTCTGCTGTAGCACCTGAAGCTGTACATTTAATGATACGTTTGAACGTACCCACACGCGAGCCATCTAACGTTAGATTGCGTCCTGTTTCACCTGCAATATCCATAAATGGACCACCATTTTCAGACACTTGCCATTGGAATTCAAAACCATAGTGTGTAGCATCAGACGAAGCCAATACATACAAAATGAAAGGAGGTCTTTCGCAAAATGCGGCTGACTTGCCTGCCGTACCACCCAAAAGTGTAGTAGCTGTAGTACAATCATCTACATAATTGATATACAATTCATCAAGTCCAATATCAGAACCACGCGCAACGTTGTTTTCATCTACACTAAATTGACGTTTACCATTAAAACGGATTACCGTTTCAGGCGCATCATTATTAAAGTTGAATACATAAGGTATCCAGCCTTCAGGCTCACCTGGTGCTACCACAGGCAAGGTGCCTGGTATAGTAGGCATACCACCCGTAGAACCGAGCTGTGCCAAATCTTGGAAACCTTCGCCATTGTTGAAAGATACTTTCACTTCCAACTGGTCGTCATTGTAAGCTGCAAAAGGCGTTCTTCTGTTCGGGTTACGATAACGGAAGCGTAATTGCTTCATTTGTGTACCTGTGCCGTTCACATAAAGGTCTAACTTGCCTTCATTGCTATCTCTTGCACCAAAAGTGTTAAACGCAGCCGCACCTATACCTATAGGCACTACACGCCCTGTACTTGTCCAGTCGCCTGTAGTTGTCCAACCTGTTCCACCACTAACCGTAGCGTTGTTCATTCTGCGCCATGTAGCAGCATTGTTTGCTCCTGTACTTCTCCAATACCTGGTTCTTGCCACTGCATCAGGGAAAGTATAAGTTTGTCCATTAGGTGCTACTACTGTAGCTGGATTTACGGGACGAATGAGTGCTTGTGCAGGTGTAGCACCGCCTGCGCA
>JAYTNK010000396.1:0-2681 GCA_043748375.1 Cytophagales bacterium | reverse complement strand
GCAAGAGGCTATCTCGGTAGGCTGCACACTTGCGTTGGAGGCTACAGATTATATTTTTCCTATGCACCGCAACTTAGGCGTGTTCACAGCGCGCGGTATGGACTTATTTCGCTTGTTTTCGCAGTTTCAAGGCAAGTTAGCAGGCTTCAGCAAAGGACGCGAACGCTCGTTTCACTTTGGTTCAAAAGAACACCATATTGTGGGTATGATTTCGCATTTAGGACCGCAACTTTCCCTTGCCAATGGCGTGGCTTTGCATGATAAACTGAACCATCACAAAGGCGTTTCTTTAGCATTCACAGGCGATGGCGCAACAAGTCAAGGCGAATTTCACGAAGCGTTAAATGTAGCTGCCGTGTGGGACTTGCCTGTAATTTTTGTGATAGAAAACAATGGCTACGGACTTTCAACACCAACAGCCGAACAATACAAATGTAAAGATTTGATAGACAAAGGAATAGGCTATGGCATGGAGGCTGTCCAAATAGATGGCAATAACTTGCTGGAGGTTTATACGACTATCCATAAATACGCAGACGAGTTACGCTACAACCCGCGCCCTATTTTAATTGAAGCCATGACTTTTCGTATGCGTGGACACGAGGAGGCATCGGGTGTGAAATATGTACCACCACATTTGATTGAAGAATGGGCTTTGAAAGATCCGTTGGGCAATTATGAAGCCTATTTGCTCAATACAGGCGTGCTTACAGCCAAAATGATTGGAGATTTTAAAGAAGGTTTCAAAAATCACTTAAACGAACAAGTAGAACGCGCTTTTAATGAGCAGATGCCAGAAGCAAATACCGAGCAGGAATTGGCTGATGTATATGCGCCTTTTACCCAAATCATCCGCCATCCACAGCAGGGAGGCGAGTCTGAAAAACGCTTTATTGATGCCATTAGTGATGGCTTACGCCAAAGCCTCGAACACCACAAAGATTTAATTTTGATGGGGCAAGACATTGCCGAATATGGCGGTGCTTTCAAAATAACTCAAGATTTTGTAGCAAAGTTTGGCAAAGAACGCATTAGAAATACCCCACTTTGTGAATCGGCAATCGTGGGTGCAGGATTAGGCTTTAGCTTTAAGGGAGGCAAGTCTGTTATCGAAATGCAGTTTGCTGATTTTGTAACGTGTGGTTTCAATCAGATAATCAATAACTTAGCTAAAATGTATTGGCGTTGGGAACAAAACGCAGATGTGGTCATTCGTATGCCTACAGGTGCGGGGGTTTCTGCGGGTCCTTTCCATTCGCAATCCAATGAAGCGTGGTTTTTTCATACGCCAGGACTGAAAATAGTCTATCCTTCCAATCCGTATGATGCCAAAGGATTGCTTTGCGCGGCTATAGAAGACCCTAACCCCTATTTGTATTTTGAACATAAAGTGTTGTATCGCTCTATTTTAGATACTATTCCTGATGGTTATTATACTGTTCCTATAGGCAAGGCTAAAATCGTGCAAGATGGCGACGAAGCTACTATCATCACTTATGGCATGGGCGTGCATTGGGCTATCAAAGCAGTAGAGGAAATGCAAGCCGTTGGGCGCGTAGAAATCATAGATTTACGTACTTTGCTTCCTTGGGATAGCGAAACTATCGAAAAATCTGTACAAAAAACAGGCAAGGTCTTAGTTTGCCATGAGGATACACTCACAGGTGGTATCGCAGGCGAGATTGCAGCATGGATAGGCGAACATTGTTTCCAATACTTAGATGCGCCCGTTATGCGGGAGGCAAGTTTGGACACACCTGTTCCATGTGCGGCACCGCTTGAGCAAAACTTCTTGCCTGCCCAACGGATAAAAGATAAACTTAAAAAATTGCTGGAGTTTTAGACATAGAAAAGCGTGGATTTTTTCACGCTTTTTATACAAATATAATATTTTTTTATTTTTAAAAATAAATTTTATGAAAAACAAAACAAATATTTTTATAGCATTTGCTAATCACACTTCTAGAAAGGGTAAAAATAAAACAAAAAAAGAAAGCCATTATCTTGATTTATTATCACAAGAAAATTTGGAAATATACACCCTTTTAAATGACTTTGAGAAAAAAACAAACTTAATCAGGACTATTAACAAGAAAAAAATGTCAACAGAAGATTTTTTCAATACTTTCATTGAAAATGATATAAATATTTTTCACTTTTCAGGTCATGCCAACGAAAATAATATTATCTCAGAAAACAAATATGGAGGGCAACAAGAAATGCATATTGATGGTGTATCAGCATTTTTAAATAACTATAAAAATATAAAATTAGCTGTACTTAACGGTTGTAGCACAGAAGCACAAGCACAAAAATTATTAGATGCAGGAGTTGGAGTTGTTATAACAACATTTGAAGATATATATGAATTAGAGGCTTTGACTTTTTCAGAGATATTCTATAAAGCACTATTAGATAATAAAACTATACGAGAATCTTTCGATTTAGTTCAAAACTATTTAGACGCAAGTAAAGATATCAGTATTTATTGTAAATGGACTATAAAAAGTACTTCAAAGGAATTTGAAAATTGGAAAATTAGCGATAATAATAATAAAATAGAAGATATAAATAATTTATTTATATTAGGAGACTTTGGAATTGGAAAAACGAAGCACTTACAAAATATTTATAATCAAATAAATAAAAAATATGACACAATTTATTTTGATGCTCAAAAT
>JAYTNK010000395.1:0-8079 GCA_043748375.1 Cytophagales bacterium | reverse complement strand
GTCTATCGTTTTGCAAAGCCTTGCTAATAAATCCAATACCATACAACAAAGTTCTAAATATGCTACTCGTTTGTTAAAGGTGTTTTTAGTAGCTTTGCTCAATGGCATCGTCATTGGGCTTACGGTATTCGCGTTCTCCTATTTTATTGAGGGCAATTTGAAGCTATCGATGACAGTGGCTATTTCGTTGGTGTTTGTAGTGGTGCTTGCCTCCCTGATGGGAACTATTACACCATTGGTTTTACACAATTTCAATATCAATCCTGCGGTAGCGTCAGGACCTTTTATTACAACAGCCAATGATTTATTGGGCTTGGCAGTCTATTTTAGTACAGCAAGATGGCTTTACTAGTTTTTATATGGTTGTTAATGTTATTAGACTTGACAATCTATAAAAAACAGGCGTAGGCAAGCAAAGGCTCTTTTGGATAATCAACGGGCATAACCTATATTTGCATGGCGTTCAACAGAGAACTAAAACCAACCTTGACACCATGAACATTCTTTTATTGGGAAGCGGAGGACGTGAACACGCCTTCGCTTGGAAAATGAAACAAAGCCCACTTTGCGAAAAGTTATATGTTGCCCCTGGCAATGCAGGCACAGCCACTGTAGCCATAAATGTAGAGATAGCTTTGAACAATTTTGCAGCCATAGCGCATTTCGTCTTAGATAATGCTATAAATTTAGTCGTAGTAGGTCCTGAAGAGCCACTTGTAAAAGGCTTGCGTGATTTCTTTGCTCAAAGTGAGGCGCTGCGTGCCATTCCTTTTGTAGGTCCTTCACGAGCAGGCGCACAGCTTGAGGGAAGTAAGGATTTTGCCAAACAATTCATGCAACGACACCATATTCCTACAGCCACTTCACAAACGTTCACCCTTAAAACTATCCATGAAGGGCTGGCATACGTAGCCAAACACACCTTGCCTATAGTATTGAAAGCAGACGGTTTAGCGGCAGGCAAGGGCGTTATTATTGCCACTGATGTTGAAACTGCTCAAAACACCCTGCGCGAAATGCTTCAAAACAAAAAGTTTGGGGAGGCAAGTGAAAAAGTAGTTATCGAACAATATTTAGATGGCATCGAGCTGTCGGTATTTGTACTAACAGACGGCACGCATTACAAAGTCTTGCCTACCGCCAAAGATTATAAACGCATAGGCGAAGGCGACACAGGACTCAATACAGGCGGCATGGGCGCGGTTTCACCTGTCCCATTTGCTGATGTAGCTTTCATGAAAAAAGTAACCGATAAAATCATAAAACCTACCCTTGCAGGTTTAAAAGCAGATAAAATCGATTATGTCGGTTTTGTATTTATTGGTTTGATGAACATAAAAGGTGAGCCGTATGTGATTGAATACAACGTGCGCATGGGCGACCCAGAAACCGAAGCTGTATTACCACGCCTAAAAACTGATTTTCTAAAACTCCTCCTACATACCGCAAACCGTACTTTGAATGAGATAGAGATAGAAGAGCATGAAAAATTTGCTACCACTATAGTCTTGGTATCGGGAGGGTATCCTGAATCCTTCGACAAAGGCTATCCCATCACATCGTTAGACAAAGCACAAAATGCGTTGGTGTTCCACGCAGGCACCACCACCGATACAACCAACCAAATTGTTACCAACGGAGGGCGCGTAATAGCGGTTACAGGTTTGGGCAATACCTTTGCCGAGTCCCTCGCTATCGCTAACGAAGGCGCAGCAGCCATTAACTTTGAAAAAAAATATTATAGACGCGATATTGGAAAAGATTTAATGTAATTTTTTATAAAATACACACAACAACCATTTTTAATCTAAACTCATCATAGTTATGCAACCATTACCTGCAGGTATTCAAGAGTTTTCTATTATTCGAGAAGAAAACCATCTTTATGTAGATAAAACGGGTTATATGCTATCTATTATCAGAGGTAGCAAATATGTCTTTTTCAGTCGTCCGCGCAGGTTTGGCAAATCCTTGCTTTGTAGTACCTTGCGCTGTTTTTATGAGGGCAGGCAAGCACTTTTTGAAGGCTTGTATATCTATGATAAAGTAGATTGGGTAGCCATTCAACGCCCCGTTATTCATTTGGACATGAACGGCGTAACGATTGTAGAAGGCGACTTTGGGCATAACTTGGATACCTATATGGACAGCTTATTAGCCCTGCATGGCGTTACTTTATCTCCCGACATCAAAGGCTCAAGAGGCAAATTAACAGAGCTGATACATACTTTGGCGCAACGGGCAGGCAAGCGGGTAGCCGTAATCGTAGATGAATATGATAAACCTTTGACTGAAGTATTGGGTAACGAAGAGAAATTTAACTACCATCGAGATATTTTACGTGATTTCTATAGTGTATTCAAAAGTCTTGATATAAGTTTAGAAAAAGTGTTTGTAACGGGCGTATCCAAATACGGCAAAACGTCTATTTTTTCTACCTTAAACAACTTAACCGACATCAGTTTGAACGAAGAATATGCGACTATGTGCGGTTACACCCCTGAAGAATTAGAAGGTTATTTTGGAGATTATTTAGCCAAAACAGCCCTCAAATTTCAAAAAACTATACCCGAACTATTAGCCGAAATGCGTTTGCGATATAATGGCTATTCGTTTGATGGCACGACTACAGTCTATAATCCTTATGCGGTTCTTTGTTTTTTCTTAGCGCAAAAGTTCAAAAATTTTTGGTTTGATACAGGCACGCCTTATTTTTTACTCAAATTATTGCGTCAATATAAAATCAATTATGATACTTTAGAACACATCAAGGCAGAAATTACAATCTTAGACATGGCTGATGCGGTGCATCAAAGCGTCATTGCGTTGTTGTTTCAAACAGGTTATTTAACGATTCATGAGGAGATTACAGAAGACTTTGATACCTATTATAAGTTAGGCTTTCCCAATATAGAAGTCAAACAAGCCTTTTCGCAATATGTATTGGCAGAATATTTTGTGCAAGGCACTGATTTTGTGCTGTTGGATATTGCTACGCCTATACGCACTGCTTTTCGCCAACATGATATAGCAAGTGTCATCAACATTATGCAAAACCGCGTCTATCCTCATGTGCCTTACCAGCTTTACGACACCAAAGAAGCCTATTACCATACTATTTTTCATGTAACAATGAACACAATTGGCTTTCGGACTACTTCCGAAGTTATGACGAATATAGGCAGGATAGATATGATAATCGAAACATACGACACTATTTTTATATTTGAATTCAAATTAGATGAAAGTGCAGACGTGGCTATTGAGCAAATTAAACAGAAAAAGTACTATCAAAAGTACCTTGCCTACGGCTACCCCATTTGGGCTATAGGGATAAACTTCTCTACCGAAAAACGAAATATTGTAGATTACAAAATGGTGGAAATAGGGTAAAATTGTTTAACTTTCATTCTTAAAAACATTGTAAATGCAAATCCTGATAATTCAAACGGCTTTTATAGGAGATGTTATTTTGGCTACAGCCTTGATAGAAAAACTAAAAGTGCATCACCCTACCGCACAAATAGATTTTTTGCTTCGCAAAGGCAATGAGTCCTTACTCGATGCACACCCACATCTGCGCACTGTATTGGTGTGGGATAAGCAGGGAGGCAAGTGGCGAAATCTGCTGAAATGCTTAAAGCAAATTCGCCAAACGCGCTACGATATAGTCGTGAATGTGCAACGATTCGCCTCAAGTGGCATCCTCGCTGCCTTTTCGCGTGCAAAATCTATAGTAGGCTTCTCTAAAAATCCGTTTTCTTGGCTTTTCTCTAAACACTATCCACACAAAATAGGCGATAACACACACGAAACAACACGCAATCAACAGCTTATTAGTACTTGGACAGACACCTTGCCTGCCCGCCCACGCCTATATCCTGCCGATAAATATTATGCGCAAATCAAAACGCTACAGGCAGAAAACGCAGGCAAGCCGTATATTTGTGTAGCCCCTACATCGGTGTGGTTTACCAAACAATGGGCAGAGGAAAAATGGGTTGCCTTTTTGCAACAAGTCCCTCCTACTTATACGCTATATTTATTGGGTGCGCCCTCCGATTCGCCTATTTGTGAAAGAATTTTGCAAAACGCTCAACCTATTGCGCAAGCCCATATCATCAATCTTGCAGGCAAGTTGTCGCTCCTTGCCTCCGCTTGCCTCATGCAAGATGCCACTATGAATTATGTAAATGATTCTGCCCCTATGCACCTTGCTTCAGCCATGAATGCCCCTACTTGTGCCATTTTCTGTGCCACTGTTCCCGCTTTTGGCTACACGCCATTGGCTGATAAAGCCCATATCATAGAAGTAGGCGAGGTTTTATCTTGTCGCCCTTGTGGTTTGCATGGGCAAAAAAAATGCCCCGAAAAACATTTTCGCTGTGCGCAAGACATAGAAATAAAAAAACTTTTGGCATTATTGTAGCATAAATAATAGTTGTATAAGGCTTTTATATGAAATTATTACAAATTTTATTCATTTTGTTTTTATATTTACTACCTAACACTGTTTTTTCACAAATTACGTGGACTATACAAGAGAGAAAAGATAGTAATTCTATATATAAGATAATTTACCAAAAGAATAGTAAAGACTCTCTTGCCTATCAAAATTGGCTGAAGCAATACCTTGCCTCCAAAACTGAAAACGGCTACATAGAACTCCAAACTACCCAAACAAAAAAAAGCGAAAAGCAAAATTTTACCGTATTTATTACGCTCGGCACACGCAACACATGGCTACAAATAGGCAAGGGAAACTTGCCTACCAAGCAAGAAAGATGGAAAAACAAACCTTTTTCCCTCCAAACTATCACACAATATCAACAAAAAATATTGCACTATGCCGAAACAATCGGACACCCGTTTGCGCAAATACGCTTAGACTCTTTGCAGGTACAGGCAGGCAAGTGGCAAGCTATTTGGGCATATCAACCCCGTTTGTATGTAACTTTTGATAGTGTCGCGGTGGTAGGCAAGGTCAAAACAAACGCCCGTTTCTTGCGTCAATATTTACGTTTGCAAATAGGGCAACCCTACAATCATACCAAAATAGAAGCCATCAAAACGCGTTTGCAACGCCTGCCATACTTACGCCTTGACCAACCACCCGAAGTGCGTTTTATGCAAGACAAAGCCATTGTATTGCTTACACTTTCGAACCCAAAAGCAAATCAAATAGACGGGATTTTGGGAGTATTGCCTAATGAAAACAGGCGCGGACAACTATTGCTAACAGGCGAGCTAAACGGGCAGTTTTACAACCTCTTTGCGCAAGGGCATAGCTTCAAAATCCAGTGGCAACGCCTGCAAACACAGTCGCAACGCTTAGAAATGGAAACTAATTTTCAGACAATTTTCAACACGCCTCTCCAATTTCAAGCAGGATTTAAATTACTGAAGCAAGATTCTACTTTTGTCAATCAACAGTGGGAACTCCGCTTAGGTTATGCCACGCAAGGCAGCAGTGATTTTTTTGCCCAGATATTGCACCAAAAAACAAATTTAGGCAATGCTATAAATTTATATGAAAACAAACAGTTGCCAAATATTTCAGAAACTAAATGGCAAGGATATGGATTTGGCTACAAAGTGCAAACACTTGATGACGTGTTTTTTCCAAAAACGGGCATACAACTTCACTTTTCGGTTTATACAGGTGTAAAACAAATTATCAGAAATCCTTTTTTGCCCGATACCTTATACAAAGACCTCGCACTCAATACTCCGCAAACGCTTACCCGCATAGAGGCACAAGGCTATTTTTCGGTAGGCAAGGGCGTGTTTAAGTTGGGCGTGCAAGGCGCGTATTTGGCAAATAAGCAACTATTTACCAATGAATTGATGCGTGTGGGTGGACTCACCTCCCTGCGCGGACATAACCAAAACGCGTTCTTTGCCTCGCAATATCTTATCACAACTGTAGAATATCGTTTACCACTCGATGTGGGCTCTTATGTCTTTGTTTTTTATGATCAAGCCTATTTGGAAAGTCGGATTTTGCGCGATTTTACAGCCGACTCGCCTGCAGGCATCGGCTTTGGTGCGAATTTGAGCCTCAAGGCGGGCGTTTTTAGCCTTGCCTACGCGCTCGGAAAAGACAAAACAAATGGCTTTTCGTTTAGCCGTTCCAAAATTCATTTTGGAGTAGTAAGCAGATTTTAGCTGGTGATACACAAAAACCCGTTAAACCTTGATAGGCAGAACGGGTTCGCATTATTTTTAAGATGTGCTGGTTAGAATCTCTCTGCTTCAGCAAAAAAGAAAGAACCTTCAGTAGCCGCATTTTCATCAGAATCAGAGCCATGCACTGCATTGGCTTCGATAGATTTTGCGAAAAGGTTGCGGATAGTACCTGCTTCAGCTTTCTTAGGGTCAGTCGCGCCAATAAGTTTACGGAAGTCTTCTACAGCGTTTTCTTTTTCAAGAATAACGGGAAAGATAGATCCAGAAGACATATAAGCACACAATTCGCCATAAAAAGGACGTGCTGCGTGTACTTCATAAAACTTGCCTGCCAATTCAGGTGTGAGCCTTGTTTTTTTGATAGCCACGATACGAAAGCCAGCTTCTTCAATCATTTTCAAGATTGCGCCCGCGTTATTAGCTTCAGTAGCATCGGGTTTTATCATGGTAAAGGTGCGATTTGTAGCCATAAAGGTAGATAGTTTTTAGATTTTTTTAATTTTATGCAAAGGTAGCAAATTATTTGAAACTTACGCAAAAACACCCGCTCCTTTTTTGCATGAATAAGCAATTGCATGAAACCATCTATTATTAACTAACAGATGTGTATTTACTTCTGTTATTTTGAGCGGTATAAAAAATTATTTTTTGCTGACACCATGAATCACAAATCCACACCCCTAAATTTTGGAGTGTGGATTTGTGGTTTTTGAGCGCGTAAGGCGAGGACTAATCGTCTAAAGACGAAAAACGCGCACCGCGTTGATTAAAACGGTCGCGTAGTTCTCGAATACTCGAAACACTTTGGGCTATATCCTCATCAAGGTTGCCAGTATGGATAAGTCCTTTACGGATATCATCGAACAGATAGTTCTCTGACTTTATCAGCATATTGGAGGTATAGTTATACCTACGAAGAGAGTTAGAAAATTTTGGCTTACGGTCGCTCATATCGACGATTGGGTTTAAGAGATGTGAATGATAATTGGTATTAAATTTTAAAAAGGCTGTTTGTCATCATGTTTTTGGTGTAGCATCTATTTTACAAAAAGGGCTGGGCTTTTTTTGTAACTGCTTGTATATAAATAATTTGAACAGAGGAATGCGGAGATGTGTGGATAGTATTTGTTTATCTTTCTGCTATATTACTATATTTATACTACAATACCTAATTTTCTTTACAGTTTTACAATTTATTGTATTGTTAGAGAGTTTGCAAAATAGATAAAAAGCCGTATCTTTGCACCTCTAAAAAGCCCTTGCCTGCCGAGTGTGTGCAAAGCTAAGCAAAATTTTCTTAAAAACCTCTTTTTCGAATGGAAATATTATCGATGGTAGCACAATTGATATTGTGTATCACGCTTATTGTAGGTGTACATGAGCTGGGACATTTGGTTACGGCTAAGTGGTTTGGTATGCGTGTTGAAAAATATTATATCGGCTTTCCGCCTCGTTTGTATAGTTTCAAACATGGTGAAACCGAGTATGGCATAGGGGCTATACCGCTTGGTGGCTTCGTAAAAATAACGGGCATGGTAGATGAATCAATGGACACAGAGGCGCTCAAAGCCGAACCCGAACCCCATGAATTTCGCGCTAAACCTGCGTGGCAACGCCTTATTGTGATGCTGGGCGGTATTTTTGTAAACGTGGTAACGGGGATAGCCATGTTTGTTTGTGTGCTATATTTTGAAGGTGAACAGCGTACGCCTATTAATGAGATAAACAAACAAGGAATTGTAGCCTATCCAAAAGCAGAAAAAATAGGACTTCAAACAGGCGATAAAATAATTAGCTTCAATGGGAAACCTATTCAATATCTTGAGCAAGCGGTAGGAGCAAAAGTAATGCTTGGCACTGATGGATATTATACTATTGAGCGCGATGGTA